>NZ_JBJZOJ010000001.1:0-254354 GCF_047200655.1 Streptomyces sp. MS06 | reverse complement strand
CCGGGCGCCTCCGCCGAGGCGCCCGGATCTCCGACAGGCGACCGCCTGCTCGGATACTGACCCCGGTACCTGACACGGCCGGGGCAGACACACAGGAGAAGAACCATGCCGAAGCCCACCAAGGGTGCCCGTCTGGGCGGCAGCGCCGCGCACGAGAAGCTGCTCCTCGCGAACCTGGCGAAGAGCCTCTTCGAGCACGGCCGCATCACCACCACCGAGGCGAAGGCCCGCCGCCTGCGCCCGTACGCCGAGCGTCTCGTGACCAAGGCGAAGAAGGGCGACCTGCACAACCGCCGCCAGGTGCTGCAGGTCATCACGGACAAGAGCATCGTCCACACCCTCTTCACCGAGATCGGTCCGCGTTACGAGAACCGTCCCGGTGGCTACACCCGCATCACCAAGATCGGCAACCGCCGCGGCGACAACGCGCCCATGGCGGTCATCGAGCTGGTCGAGGCGCTGACGGTGCAGCAGAAGGCCGTGGGTGAGGCCGAGGCCGCCACCAAGCGTGCCGTCAAGGAGGCCGACGAGGCCGCCACGGAGGCTCCCGCCGAGGAGACCGCCGAGGCCGCGGCCGACGAGGCCACCGAGGCCTGAGGCTCCGCCCGAACACGGTGAGCGGGTCCGCCCTTGGGGGCGGGCCCGCTTCCGCGTTTCCCGGTGCTTCCGGTGCACCGGGTGCGCCGGCGTGCCCGACCCGCGTTCCGCACCCCTGCACCTCCGCGCCCCTGCACTTCCGCCTCCCGCAGTCCCGGTGCGCTCGGCGTTCTCGGCGTGCGCCCGGCCCTGAGAGGATCGTCCCGTGAGCCACGAAGTACAGCCCGACCACCTCCGCGTCCGCCTCGACCTCTCCTACGACGGCACCGACTTCTCCGGATGGGCCAAGCAGGCCGCGGGCCGGCGGACC
The DNA here is from genome assembly GCF_047200655.1 of Streptomyces sp. MS06. Classification (NCBI taxonomy): domain Bacteria; kingdom Bacillati; phylum Actinomycetota; class Actinomycetes; order Kitasatosporales; family Streptomycetaceae; genus Streptomyces; species Streptomyces sp. MS06. The sequence goes on along the minus strand of NZ_JBJZOJ010000001.1, from coordinate 253,447 downwards.
GTCCAGGGCGAGATCGAGGACGCCCTGCGCACCGTCACCCGCTCGCGGGAGACCTACGAGCTGACCGTCGCCGGACGCACCGACGCCGGCGTGCACGCCCGCGGGCAGGTGGCCCACGTCGACCTCCCCCGGCAGGTGTGGGGCGAGCACCACGGCAAACTGCTCAAGCGGCTCGCCGGCCGGCTGCCCAAGGACGTGCGGGTCTGGGCGCTGCGGCCCGCCCCGGAGGGCTTCGACGCCCGTTTCTCGGCGATCTGGCGCCGGTACGCCTACCGCGTCACCGACAACCCGGGCGGGGTGGACCCGCTGCTGCGCGGGCATGTGCTGTGGCACGACTGGCCGCTCGACGTGGACGCCATGAACGAGGCCGCCGAGCGCCTCCTCGGGGAGCACGACTTCGCCGCGTACTGCAAGAAGAGGGAGGGCGCCACCACGATCCGCACCCTCCGGGAGCTGGGCCTGGAGCGCGGCGGCGACGGGATCGTCACCGCGACCGTGCGGGCCGACGCCTTCTGCCACAACATGGTGCGCTCGCTGATCGGCGCGCTGCTGTTCGTGGGCGACGGGCACCGTCCGCCGGACTGGCCGGCCAAGGTCCTGGCGGCCGGGGTGCGGGACTCCGCCGTGCACGTGGTGCGCCCGCACGGGCTCACCCTGGAGGAGGTCGGCTACCCCGCCGACGACATGCTGGCCGAGCGCGTCCGCCAGGCACGAAACCGGCGCACCCTGCCCGCGGCCGGCTGCTGCTGACCTGCTGACCGGGGTCCTGCCGGTGGGTCGGCCCGTCCGAGCGGGGCTCGTCCGAGCGGGGCCTGCGCGCCGGGGCTACCCGGCGGCGGCCGCGGCGGAGGCCTGGACCTCGCCCCGGCGGCGGATCTGGCGGAAGGCGAACTCGGCGAGATCGTCGCCGGCGGTGAACACCGGGGTGTCCTTCTTCGTCACGTCCTTGCCGCTGGTGAAACCGCTGATCGTGAAGTAGGCGTAGCGGCCGTAGGCGTTCGTCGTCGAGCGGCACACCGCGCCGTCGCAGAAGGTCTTCACGCCCTTGCCGGTCAGTGCCTTGACGATGCTCTTGGTGTCGGCCTGGCTCTTGGCCCGGGAGGCCTGCGCGGAGTTGTCGAAGACGGCGACGCCGACCGTGACCGCGATCCCGCCCTTGGTGTAGGTCACGCGTATCAGACGGGTGCAGCGGTTCTCGGTGAGGACCTTGGGCAGGGTGCCCTGAGCGGCCGCGGCGCAGTTCGCGGTGTCGGAGGTGGGGCCCTTCTTGTACACCGCGGAGCCCATGGTGAGCTGCGTGCCGGGGAACAGGCCGGCCGGGCTGAGCGGGGCGGTGTCCTTCCTCTTGCTGGACACGAAGTCCTTCGGGTCCAGCGGGGGAGGGGCGCTCGTCGGCGCGAAGGAGGGCGCGCTGCCGGTCGGGCTCGGGATGTCGGCACTGTTCGGCAGGGCGGTCGGGCCGGCCTGGTTGCCGCTGCCGCCGTTCGCCGACACCACGGCCACGGCGACGGCCGCGCCGACCGCGAGGGTGGCGAGCGTGCCGCCGCCGACGAACAGCAGCCGCCGCCGCTTGTTGCGCGCCTCGGAGGCCTCGGCGAGCGCGGCCCAGTCCGGGGTGCGGTCCTCGCCGGCGCTCCACGGCTGCTCGGAATTCGGTTTCCAGGGATCCCACCGGGACTGCTGAGGTCCCCCCTGCCCAAAGCTCATGGGCGGCATCTTAGACGGGCGGCCGGGCGGGCCGGACCCGCGTCGTCCGCGCAGCGGCGGCGGTGCCGGTGACGGCGCTGTTTTGACCCGTACGAGACGTCCCGGTATTCTGCTTGTTCGTTGTGTATTGGCTTGCTCATTCTCACGGGACGGGCCCTTACACCGGTCCACCGGGCCGATGACCAGCGACCCCACGTACGCGGTATGCGTCGCCGCCGTGCGGTCGAGGCTGTCGTGATCGTTTCGGTGACCTGTCAGGACCATTCACTCGAAGCGAAGGCTACGAACCGTGCGTACGTACAGCCCCAAGCCCGGCGATGTGACGCGCCAGTGGCATGTCATCGATGCTCAGGACGTCGTCCTGGGTCGTCTCGCCACCACCGCCGCCACCCTTCTGCGGGGCAAGCACAAGCCGATCTACGCGCCGCACGTCGACGCTGGTGACTTCGTCATCATCATCAACGCCGACAAGGTGCACCTCTCCGGCAACAAGCGGACCCAGAAGATGGCGTACCGCCACTCCGGCTACCCGGGCGGTCTGCGCTCCGTCCGCTACGACGAGCTGCTGGAGAAGAACCCCGAGAAGGCCGTCGAGAAGGCCGTCAAGGGCATGCTCCCCAAGAACTCCCTGGGCCGTCAGATGCTCTCGAAGCTGAAGGTCTACAAGGGTGACCAGCACCCGCACGGCGCGCAGCAGCCGCAGCCGTTCGAGATCACCCAGGTCGCGCAGTAAGTCCGGCCACCCCCTAAGACTGAAGAGAAGCTGAGGAGAATCGTGGCCGAGACCACTGCCGAGCAGCCGCTCGAAGAGCTTGACATCGACAGCTACACCACCGAGTCCGAGGTTCCGGTGGAGGGCGAGTACACCTCCGAGTCCCTCGGTTCCGCCTTCGGCGAGCCCCAGCCGGCCGCCGGCCTGGGCCGCCGCAAGAACGCCATCGCCCGCGTCCGGATCGTCCCGGGCTCCGGCAAGTGGAAGATCAACGGCCGCACCCTCGAGGACTACTTCCCGAACAAGGTGCACCAGCAGGAGGTCAACGAGCCCTTCAAGGTGCTCGAGCTGGAGGGCCGCTACGACGTGGTCGCCCGCATCGCCGGCGGCGGTGTCTCCGGCCAGGCCGGCGCCCTGCGCCTGGGTGTGGCCCGCGCCCTGAACGAGGCGGACGTGGACAACAACCGCGGCGCGCTGAAGAAGGCCGGCTTCCTCCGCCGCGACGACCGTGCGGTCGAGCGCAAGAAGGCCGGTCTGAAGAAGGCCCGCAAGGCCCCGCAGTACAGCAAGCGCTAAGCTTCACCGCCTGCACGTACTCCGAACGCCCCGGCGGCACGCTCTCGTGCTGCCGGGGCGTTCGTTTTTCCCAGCCTTCGGGCGTATAACGACACAAGAAGTTCAACTGCTTGTGTGATCGGATGACCCGGGCGGCTACCGTCCGGAACGGGACCCGGGAGCCGCGTGTGCGGGCCGCACCGCACGGGCCCCCGCACTGACGCTTCCTCAGGAGGACACGTGGGACGACTCTTCGGCACGGACGGCGTGCGCGGTGTCGCCAACGCGGATCTGACGGCCGAGATGGCGCTCGGCCTGTCGGTCGCGGCGGCGCACGTACTGGCCGAGGCGGGCACCTTCGAAGGCCACCGGCCGACGGCCGTGGTCGGCCGGGACCCGCGCGCGTCCGGGGAGTTCCTGGAGGCCGCCGTGGTCGCGGGTCTCGCCAGCGCGGGCGTGGACGTGCTGCGCGTCGGCGTGCTGCCGACGCCCGCCGTGGCGTACCTGACGGGTGTGCTCGGTGCGGACCTCGGCGTGATGCTGTCCGCCAGCCACAACGCCATGCCGGACAACGGCGTCAAGTTCTTCGCCCGCGGCGGGCACAAGCTCGCCGACGAGCTGGAGGACCGGATCGAGTCCGTGTACGAGGAGCACCGCACCGGCGCCCCCTGGGACCGTCCCACCGGCGCGGGCGTGGGCCGGGTGCGCGACTACGCCGAGGGCTTCGACAAGTACGTCGCCCACCTCGTCGGGGTGCTGCCGAACCGGCTCGACGGGCTCCGGATCGTCCTCGACGAGGCGCACGGCGCCGCCGCCCGGGTCTCCCCGGAGGCGTTCTCCCGGGCCGGCGCCGAGGTCGTCACGATCGGTGCCGAACCGGACGGCCTCAACATCAACGACGGCTGCGGCTCCACCCACCTCGACCAGCTCAAGGCCGCCGTCCTCGCGCACGGCGCGGACCTCGGCATCGCCCACGACGGCGACGCCGACCGCTGCCTCGCCGTGGACCACACCGGCGCCGAGGTCGACGGCGACCAGATCCTCGCCGTCCTCGCGCTCGCCATGCGGGAGCGTTCCGCGCTGCGCGCCGACACCGTGGTCGCCACCGTGATGTCCAACCTGGGCTTCAAGCTGGCGCTGGAGCGGGAGGGCCTGCACCTGGTGCAGACCGCGGTCGGCGACCGCTACGTGCTGGAGGAGATGAAGGAGCACGGCTACGCCCTCGGCGGCGAGCAGTCCGGGCACGTCATCATCCTCGACCACGCCACCACCGGCGACGGCACGCTGACCGGTCTGATGCTGGCGGCGCGCATCGTGCAGAGCGGGCGGACCCTGCGGGACCTGGCGTCCGTCATGGACCGGCTGCCGCAGGTGCTGGTGAACGTGCCCGACGTCGACAAGTCGCGGGTGAAGACGTCCGCCGAGCTGGCGGCCGCCGTGGCCGAGGCCGAGCGCGAGCTCGGTACCACCGGCCGGGTGCTGCTGCGGCCGTCCGGCACCGAGCCCCTGGTACGGGTGATGGTCGAGGCCGCCGACATCGAGCAGGCCCGCTCGGTGGCCGGCCGGCTCGCCGACGCGGTGAAGTCGGCGCTCGGCTGAACCGCGCCGTAGCCCGCCGTCCCTCCCTCCGCAGCAGCCCTCCCGCCGCCGCGCCCCGCGTGCCGCCGCGCCCCGCCGGCCGCGGCGGCGGGAGGTGCGGCGCTACGGCAGCCGGGCGCGGGCCGGATGCCGGCGGCGCAGCGTCCACAGCCACTTCTGGGCCAGCAGGGTGAGGGTGGCCGCGATCAGGATGCCGCAGAGGTTGGTGAGCAACTGGCCCGCCGAGCCGTACGTCTGCCCGAAGTCCCCGTAGGCCAGCGCGACCGCCGCGTTTCCGGCCGCCGGGACGGTGGTCACCGAGATGGCCACGCCGATCAGCGCGCTGGACTTCGCCGAGGTGAGGGAGAGCGTGCCGGCGATGCCCGCCAGGAAAGCCACCACGAAGGACGTCCGGTCGGGCCGCCAGATGAACTCCGTGTTCGCCCGGGTCCGTTCCAGCATGCTCTCCCGGAACAGTCCGGTGGCGTCCATCACCAGACTGAACAGCACGGTCAGCACGATCGCCAGGGCGAAACCGGCGAGGAGCGCGAACAGCGACCGTCCGGCGAGCCGTCCGGCCCGCTGGACCAGCGCCGTGGAGATCCCCGCGAGCGGTCCGAACTCCGGGCCGACGGCCATGGCGCCGACGATGAGGACCGCGTTGTCGAGCATCACGCCGCAGGCCGCGAGCATCACCGCGATGGTGAGGAACGCGACGTAGGTGACGCTGAACGTCGACTCCTCCTGGGTGATCTCGGTCAGCTGCTCCCACACCACCGCGTCGGCGCTTTCGCCGGGAGCCTCGTGCTCGGCCCGCTCGGCCCGGGTGGACAGCTCCAGCTCCACGCTCTGCACGGCGATCGAACCGTGCTCCTCGATGCCGAGCGCGCGCAGCCGGTGCAGGACCTCGTCGCCCGCCTCGCGCACCACGTCGCAGAGGATCACGTCGCCGACCGGGTCGCGGGCCGCCCCGGGCAGCACGGCCAGGCCGGTGGTCCCGACGGCGTCCTCCAGCAGGCCCGCCACCTCCTCGGTGCGGTCCGACGGAGTGATCAGGCGCAGGTGCAGCATGCAGCAGTTGTAGCAAACGCTCCGCGGTCAGGTGGTCACAGCTTGCGCAGGCTGAGCCGCTGGACCTTGTGGTCCGGCCCCTTGCGCAGCACCAGGGTGGCCCGGCCGCGGGTCGGGGCGATGTTCTCCACCAGGTTCGGCTTGTTGATGGTCCGCCACATGGTGCGCGCGTAGTCCAGGGCCTCCTCCTCGGAGACCTGGGTGTACCTGCGGAAGTACGAGGACGGGTTCTGGAAGGCGGTCGCGCGCAGTTTGCGGAACCGGTTGAGGTACCAGCGCTCGATGTCCTCGGCGCGGGCGTCGACGTACACGCTGAAGTCGAAGTAGTCGGCGAGGCCGACCCGGGTCCGGCCGTCCTTGCCGGGCAGCGCGGGCTGCAGCACGTTGAGGCCCTCGACGATGAGGATGTCGGGGCGGCGCACGGCCAGCTTCCCGCCGGGGACGATGTCGTAGATGAGGTGGGAGTAGACGGGTGCGGTGACCTCGTCCTTGCCCGCCTTGATGTCGGCGACGAAACGGGTCAGGGCGCGCCGGTCGTAGGACTCGGGGAAGCCCTTGCGGGACATCAGCCCGCGGTCCTGGAGCTGCCGGGTCGGCAGCAGGAAGCCGTCGGTGGTGACCAGTTCGACGCGGGGGTGCTCCGGCCAGCGGGAGAGCAGCGCCTGCAGCAGCCGGGCGACGGTGGACTTGCCGACCGCGACCGAACCGGCGACGCCTATCACGAACGGCGTGCCCGACTGGGAGCCCTTCTCACCGAGGAAGGTGTTGAGCGCGCCGCGCAGGCCGTCCGTGGCGCCGACGTAGAGGTTGAGCAGCCGGGACAGCGGGAGGTAGATGTCCCGCACCTCGTCCAGGTCGATGACGTCGCCGAGGCCGCGCAGCTTCTCCACCTCCGCCGCGCTGAGCGGCAGCGGCGTCTTGTCGCGCAGCGCGCTCCACTCGGCGCGTGTGAGGTCGACGTAGGGAGTCGCCTCCGGCCGCTGCCGGTGGGCGCTCCGGGGCATCGAGGAAGCCGGAGAGATCACATTCCATTGTGAACGGAGACCGCCCGGGCCGCGGGGTGGGGTGCGTCACTCGGGGGGAGGTGGGCGAGGGAGGCCTGCGCAGGCCGCGGTGCGGCGGGCGGCACCGGCTCACCACGAGCCGCCGCCCCCACCGCCTCCGCCGTCGCCGACACTGCCGCCGCCGCTCGAGGAGCCGCCGCCCGATCCGCTGGACGTGGTCGCGGCTGCCTTGGCGGTGCTGTGGAGATGCCGGGTGAAGCCGGGGTCGTGCAGGGCGGGGCCCGAGGACGGCCGCCACCCGGAGCCGTCGGCGGCACCCGCGAGTGCCCCGGATACGACATCCGACCACCGGCTGGTCTCCCCGAGCGCGATCGCCCAGGCGGTGTACCGGCCCAGCCGCTGCGCGTCCTCGTCGCCCTGCGGCCGGTAGTCGACCAGGTACCGGCGGAACGCCTCCACCTCGGTGTACAGCACGGCACCCCGCGGGCTGCGCCGCCACAACTCGCGGGCGCACACCGCCATGGCCAGGCCTGCTCCGGCCACCGCGGCGCTCACCGCGGTCTGCGCCGCGACGAAGGAGGCGCCGAACCGCACGTCGGTGGCGGCCGAAGCCGTGACCACCAGCACGAAGAAGCCGAGCAGCGTGACCGGGACGCCGATCCAGCGGGCGACGAGCGCGCGACGGTCGCCGGCCCGGTCCCACAGGCCGCTGTCCTTCAGCCGCCAGTCCCGCAGCGGGTAGGACAGGGAGTCCCAGGCCCTGGAGAAGCCGCTGTTCGGCCGGCCCAGCGGGATGCGGTCCTGATAGTCGAACGCATATTTGAGGAATCTCTCGGTGAAACGGTCCGGCGGGGTGGTGGCCGTCGCCTCCCGGCGCCGCTTGCACAGGACGGGTTCCTCGCTGCTGCCCTCGATGTCCATCCAGCCCTCGGCGGCGGCGTTCACCAGCAGTGCGACCCTGTGCTGCTTCCGCGGCCTCCCGTAGTACAGGACGCCCCCCTCGGTGGGGGTCAGGCCCTCCGGCGGGCTGGGCGCCGGCGGCAGCGGTGCCGGTCGACGGCGGCGTCTCCTGCCGTCCACGGGGACCCGGTCCCCTCCGATCAACAGCAGCAGCGCCCGGACCACCAGCGCCGCCGACAGGGCGGCCGCCGCGGCCAGCGCGCCCAGGCGCAGCGAGTGGGGAGCGGGAGCGGAGCTCTCGGCGGGCTCCGGCGGCAGGGCCGCAACGGTCGTCAGGGCCGCGGCGGTCGTGGCGTGGAGGGTGACGCCGTGGTGCTCGTCGAGATCACGGAGCGCCACGTCCAGTCGGCCGGGAAGGGAGCGGCCGGTCGGGCAGCCCAGGCGGGAGCCGGTGGTTCCCCGGTAGCACTGCACCTCCGCGAAGCGGTTGCCGGCCACCGCGTGGATCCGGATGTCGTGGATCGGGACGTCCCACCCCGTGCCGACCGCGTTCCACGCGAGCTTCCCGTCGTGCACCAGGTCGGGCAGCTCGTACTGGATGCGGTAGCGGTGCAGCCCGGTGACGGTGTGTGAGGGGTCGCCGATCCGGATCCGGGTCTCGGCTCCCGCCTCGGAGAGCCGCACGGGAACGATGTGGTCGTCGGCCGTCACGAGGACCGAGGTGTCGCGCGGCAGGCCGGGGACGTCGCGGAAGATGCCGTGCTTGTCAGCGCTGCCGAAGTCGTAGTCGATCACTTCGGTGACGTGTGCCGTGCCGTCGGCGTCGAGTACGGCGTCGATCCGGTACAGCGTGATCTGCTCGGTGCTCATGGTGCTCGCCAAGGCGGCGAAGCCGCCCATCACCACCGCCGCGATGAGCAGCGTCAAGAGATGCCGGCGGCGGTGCGGTGCCGGTCTTCGCGCAGATTTTCCCATGTCGCCCCCCCCGTGTCGGACGCACATCGTACGGTACGCGCCGTCGGCAACGCCGTTCAGGACAGCGCCTGTTGCCGCTCGCCGGACGGGAGGGCGGGCCCCGGGGTCGCCGGTCTGACGGCCGCACAGGGCCGGCCCTGTGCGGCCGTCAGACCGGCGGATGCGGAGGGGGCCGTGCCGGTGTGCGCCGCCATCGGGCGCAGTCGGGGCGCCGGTCACGCGGTGATCTCGGTCGGGTACCGGAAGGGACGCCTGTTGATCATGTGTGCGGATGCTGTGCGTAAAGTGCGGGCAAAGCCCGGGTGACCTGGCCCGGAACCAAGAGAGAGAGCCTGACTCGTGACATCCACCACCGTCCGCCGTACCGCCCTCGCCGCGTCCGCCGCTGCCCTGGCCCTGCTGGCCACCGCCTGCGGCGGCTCCTCCGACGACGGCGCCAAGGGCGACGGCGGCAAGAGCCCCGAGGCCGGTACCGCCGCGTCCGCCTCGACCGCTCCCGAGGCGGCCCCCGCCAAGGCGCTGACCGCCGCCGAGCTGAAGAAGGCCGCACTGGCGCAGGCCGACGTGAAGAGCGGGAAGGTCACCCCGCTCCCGGCGAAGGACGACATCGCCCAGGACGGCGTCAAGGTCGACAAGGCGGAGTGCGCCCCGCTGGCCTACCTCGAGGTGGGCACCTACACGGGCAAGCCCGCTGCCACGGAGAAGCGGTCCTGGCAGGGCGACCCCAAGAAGCCCGCCGCGGGTGCGAGCGAGGAAGAGCAGTTCATGGCGGGCATGGACGTCACGAAGGTCGTCGTGACGCTGGCCACGTACGAGGACGGCGGCGCGGAGCAGGCCATGAAGGACCTGAACGACGCCGTCGGCAAGTGCGCCGGAGGCTACACCGCGACCGCCCAGGACACCCCGAACAAGGCCCTCAAGGTGACCAAGACCGAGGCGCCCCAGGGCGCCGACGAGGCGGTCGCCGTCACCCTCTCCCTGGACATGGAAGACAGCGACCCCGCACCCTTCAAGGGCGTCGCGGTACGCAAGGGCTCCACGGTGGCCTACTTCACCGCCGTGAACTTCGCCGCGTTGGCGAACGCCTCGGACTTCGAGTTCCCCACCGAGATCGTCCAGGCCCAGCTCGCCAAGCTGGCCTGACCGTTCGCCGACCCGTCGTCCCCCGAGGGCTCGCCGCTCTCGGGGGCAGTGCGTCAGGGGCCGCGTTCACGGAGTTCCCAGGTCCTTCGTGCGCACCACTTTGCCGACCGTGTCGATCCCGGGCGTTGGTCTGCTCCACCGTCGGCAGCCTCGTGCTGCCGGCCTACCCGGCTCCCCTGTTCGTCGAGCGGCCCACCGCGAAGGCGATGCGGCGCTGGCTGAACACGGCCCAGTTCGGTCTGGACACCCCTCTCCCGCGCCGCCGCTGAACACACCGTCAGAAACCCTCGGCAATATCCGATTCCGGGCACGTAACGGCCTCTTCCCGCGAGCCTCGGACCGTAGGCTGCGGCACATGTGCGGAATCGTGGGATACGTGGGGGCGCAGTCGGCGCTCGATGTCGTGATGGCCGGACTGAAGCGGCTGGAGTACCGGGGCTACGACTCGGCCGGCGTCGCCGTGCTCGCGGACGGCGGGCTGGCCGGCGCGAAGAAGGCCGGGAAACTGGTCAACCTCGAGAAGGAACTGGTGGAGCGTCCGCTGCCGGCCGGCACGACCGGCATCGGGCACACCCGGTGGGCCACGCACGGCGGACCCACCGACGCCAACGCGCACCCGCACCTCGACAACGCGGGCCGGGTCGCCGTCGTCCACAACGGCATCATCGAGAACTTCGCCGCACTGCGCGCCGAACTCGCCGAGCGGGGACACGAACTGGTCTCCGAGACCGACACCGAGGTCGTCGCCCACCTGCTCGCCGAGGAGTACTCCTCCTGCACGGACCTCGCCGAGGCGATGCGCCGGGTCTGCCGCCGCCTGGAGGGCGCGTTCACCCTCGTCGCCATGCACGCCGACGAGCCGGACACGGTGGTCGGGGCGCGCCGCAACTCGCCCCTGGTCGTCGGCGTCGGCGACGGCGAGGCCTTCCTCGCCTCCGACGTGGCCGCCTTCATCGCCCACACCCGGTCCGCCATCGAGCTGGGCCAGGACCAGGTCGTCGAGCTGCGCCCGGACGGCGTGACGGTCACCGGCTTCGACGGCAGCCCGGCCGACGTCCGCTCCTACCACGTCGACTGGGACGCCTCGGCCGCGGAGAAGGGCGGCTACGACTACTTCATGCTCAAGGAGATCGCCGAGCAGCCGAAGGCGGTCGCCGACACCCTGCTCGGCCGGGTCGACGGCACCGGCTCGCTCCGCCTCGACGAGCTGCGGATCCCCGCGTCCGAGCTGCGCGAGGTCGGCAAGATCGTCGTGGTGGCCTGCGGCACCGCCTTCCACGCGGGCCTCATCGCCAAGTACGCCATCGAGCACTGGACCCGCATCCCCTGCGAGGTCGAACTGGCCAGCGAGTTCCGTTACCGCGACCCCATCCTGGACCCGCGGACCCTGGTCATCGCCATCTCCCAGTCCGGCGAGACGATGGACACCCTGATGGCCCTGAGGCACGCCCGCGAGCAGGGCTCCAAGGTGCTCGCCATCTGCAACACCAACGGCTCCACCATCCCTCGCGAGTCCGACGCGGTGCTCTACACCCACGCCGGCCCCGAGGTCGCCGTCGCGTCCACCAAGGCCTTCCTCACCCAGCTCGTCGCCTGCTACCTGGTCGCCCTCTACCTGGGCCAGGTGCGGGGCACCAAGTGGGGTGACGAGATCCGGGCCGTGGTGCGCGACCTCGCGAAGATCTCCGGCGAGGTCGAACGCGTCCTGGAGACCATGGAGCCGGTGCGGTCGCTGGCCCGGTCGCTGGCCGACAAGAACACGGTGCTGTTCCTCGGCCGGCACGTGGGCTACCCGGTCGCCCTCGAAGGTGCGCTCAAGCTGAAGGAACTCGCCTACATGCACGCCGAGGGCTTCTCGGCGGGCGAGCTGAAGCACGGCCCGATCGCGCTCATCGAGAAGGACCTGCCGGTGGTGGTCGTCGTGCCGTCACCGCGCGGCCGGTCGGTGCTGCACGACAAGATCGTGTCCAACATCCAGGAGATCCGGGCGCGCGGCGCCCGCACCATCGTGATCGCGGAGGAGGGGGACGAGGCGGTCGTCCCGTACGCCGACCACCTGGTCCGCATCCCCGCCACCCCGACGCTGCTCCAGCCGCTGGTGGCGACGGTGCCGCTGCAGGTCTTCGCCTGCGAACTGGCGACCGCCCGGGGCAACGAGGTGGATCAGCCGCGCAACCTGGCGAAGTCCGTCACGGTGGAGTGAGCGCCCTTCACGGCGCCCAGGAAGGCGAGGAAGGCCTCGGCGGGCAGGGTGAGGACGGCTCCCGCCGGGGCCTTCGAGTCGCGGACGGCTATGCAGGCGTCCGCCTCGGCGACCTCAACACAGGCGTTGCCCTCGCCGCCGCCGGAGTAGGAGGACTTCTTCCATGAGGTAGGGGTGCTCATACCGGTCTCACAGCTCCTTCGCCAGACGGTGGATGAAGTCACGCGAACGATGCGGTTCGAGCGAGGCTGACGCCACTCTACGGAAGAGTGTTCGGAAGTAGTTGAGTTGAGCTTCTGCGTCGATGAACGCGGCGCCATGAGGGCCGTCCCGTACCACGGTGTCCAGTCGCGGAAGCGGTCCTCCCGCGTACACCATGGTGCTCCCGGCGCCGGCGAAACCCTCCAGGTCGAGCGGGATCACCCTGACCGTGATGTGCTCGGCTTCGGAGAGTTCCAGGGTGCGCGCGAGTTGGGCACGGGTGGCTCTGCGGTCGCCGACCATGATGCGCAGAGCGGCCTCGTGGATGACCGTCTCGTAGCGCGCCGGTTCAGCGCGGCGAAAGATGACCTTGCGCTCCATGCGGTGTTGCACGCGCCGTTCCACGTCCTCCGCAGGGAGCTGTGGATTGACGTAGGAGAACAGGGCCCGAGCGTAGTCTCCCTGGCGAACAAGCATCGCTCGACCATGTCGAAGATGGCCCGCAAGTACAAGGTCACCATCGACACCCCGGCCGGGCCTCGCAAGTGTCTCCAGGCCAGCATCACCCGTGCCCCGAGCAGGAAACCACTGATCGCACAGTTCGGTGGCATTCCACTCAAACGGCAGAAATCCGCAGTCCTGAAGGACCGCGACCCTGCCCACAGTCACCCTCGTCAACGCGAGCTGACCAGGCGGCTGCTGGCGGGCTTCTGCGAACTATGCGGACAGACCGAGAAAATCCAGGTCCACCAGATCCGCAAGCTCGCAGACCTCGACCGGCTCGGGCAGGAACAACCCAACTGGGCAGCCCTCATGGCCAGGAAACGACGCAAGACACTCGTGGTCTGCTCAACCTGCCACGAAGGCATCCACGTTGGACGCGAAACCGCCACTCACGGCAGTCACTGGAGAGCCCGTTGCGATTAACGTCGCACGACGGGTTCGGGAGGAGGCCGCTGGGAAAAGGGGCAGCTCCGCTGCCACCTCGCCCGGCGGCCCACCTCACGCTGGCGGCGGCCTGACGGGTCTGCGGCCCCGAGGCGGGTGCGCGTTCCGCGCGGGACGCGTACCCGGCCTGCGAGGTCACCGGCCTCAGCCGTCACCGGGGTTCGCGGTCGAACCGGGCCTTCGACCAGCGGTGGCCGAGAACGGTGAGGCCGAGGCACCACAGCAGGGCGATCCACCAGTTGTGGCCGACGCCGGTGCCGAGCAGCAGGCCGCGCAGGGTCTCGATGGCGGGCGTGAACGGCTGGTACTCGGCTACGGGCCGGAACCAGCCCGGCATCGCGTCGACCGGGACGAAGGCGCTGGAGATCAGCGGCAGCAGGATGAGCGGCATCGCGGTGTTGCTCGCGGCCTCCGCGTTGGGGCTGGCCAGTCCCATTCCGACCGCGATCCAGGTGAACGCCAGGGCGACCAGTACGAGGAGCCCGAAGGCGGCGAGCCAGTCCAGCGCGGTGGCCCCGGTGGAGCGGAAGCCGGCCGCCACACCGACGGCGCCGACCAGGACCACCCCGGCGACCGCCTTCAGCACGCTGCCGACGACGTGCCCGAAGAGCACCGACCCGCGGTGGATCGCCATCGTGCGGAAGCGGGCCATGACGCCCTCGGCCATGTCGGTGCTGACGGACACCGCGGTGCCGATGGCCGTGGAGCCGATGGTCATCAGCAGCAGCCCGGGGACGAGGTAGGCCAGGTAGGCGGAGCGGTCGCCGCCGCCGATGCCCGCGCTCATCGTGTCGCCGAAGACGTAGACGAAGAGCAGCAGGAGCATGATCGGGGTGAGCAGCAGGTTCAGGGTGAGGGACGGGTAGCGGCGGGCGTGCAGCAGGTTGCGGCGCAGCATGGTGGCCGAGTCGCGCACGGCGAGGTGCAGGGAACTCAACGGACGTTCTCCTTCGGCTGGGTGGGGACGTCGGCACCGCCGGTCAGGGCGAAGAAGACGTCGTCCAGGTCGGGGGTGTGCACGGTGAGCTGCTCGGCCTCCACGCCGGCCGCGTCGAGCCGGTCCAGGACGGCGCGCAGTTCGCGCTGCCCGGCGTCGCCGGGGATGCGCAGCGACAGCGCCTCGTCGTCCCGGGCCGCGTCGGGCAGCGCGGCGGCGGCGGACCGGTAGGCGTCCGGGTCGGTGAAGCGGAGGCGGACGTGTCCGCCCGGGACGAGCCGCTTCAGTTCCTCGGCGGTGCCCTCCGCGGCGATCCGGCCGTCGTGCAGGACGGCTATCCGGTCGGCGAGTTCGTCGGCCTCCTCCAGGTACTGGGTGGTGAGGAGGACGGTCGCGCCGTCGGTGACGAGTTCGCGGACGATCTGCCACATGGTGCGGCGGGAGCGGGGGTCGAGGCCGGTGGTCGGTTCGTCGAGGAAGATGATCCGCGGTGCGCCGACCAGGGTCATGGCGAGGTCGAGGCGGCGCTTCATGCCGCCGGAGTAGGTGGACGCGGGCTTCGCCGCGGCCTCGGTGAGGTCGAAGCGTTCCAGGAGTTCGGCGGCGGTCCGCCTGCCCTCCCGCTTCGGGAGGTGGTGCAGGTCCGCCATCAGCAGCATGTTCTCCTCCCCGGTGATCAGGCCGTCCACCGCGGAGAACTGGCCGGTGACGCCGATCGCGGCGCGGACCGCCTGCGGGTCGGCGGCGACGTCGTGGCCGCCGACGAGTACCCGCCCCGAGTCGGGGTCGGGTGCGGCGAGGGTGGAGAGGATCCGGACGGCCGTGGTCTTGCCGGCGCCGTTCGGCCCGAGCAGGGCGAAGACCGTGCCCTCCTCGACGGCCAGGTCGATGCCGTCGAGGACGGTGTGCTCGCCGTAGGACTTGCGCAGCCCGTGCGCGGCGATGGCCCAACTGGTCATGCGGGTGTGCTCCTTCGGAGAGGCAGGGTGGGGCGGAGGGATCGGGAGGGCCGGCGGGGTCGGAGGTCGCGGCGGTGACGCGGGGTCAGAGGCTGCGGGCGGTGATGTCGCCGTGGGCGGTGGTCGCGTGGACGGTGAGGCCGGGCGCCCCGTCGTTCCTGAGGGCGTTGTGGATGCGGCCGTGGGAGGTGCCGGCGTCCAGGGCGGCGGAGGTTCCGCGGGCGGCGCCGAAGGTGATGTCGCCCTGCTGGGTGCGCAGGGTGAGGGTGCCGCGCGCGGCCTCGGTGACGGTCAGGTCCCCGCGCAGGGTGCTGATCTCGGCGTCGCCGGTGAGGCGGCCGACCGTGGCAGTGCCGTCCTGGAGTGCGATACGGGCGCCGGCGGCCTCGTCGAGCTTGACCGCGGCCTGCGCGCCCTCGAAGGCGACGGCGCCGAGCCGTCCGACGCCGCGGAGTTCCCCGCTGGACGCCTTCGCTTCGACGCGGGAGCCGGCCGGGAGGCACACGGTCACCTCCACGGCGCCGGAGTGCCCGAGGAACCGCTTCCCGGGCTCCGGGGCGTCGATTCGCAGGACGCCGTCCGCGTAGCCGACCCGGATCCTCTCGGCCGCCTCGGTGTCGCGGCTCCTGGCGGCGTCGGCGGGCCGGACGTCGACGGTGGTGTCGGTGCGGTCGGCGGCGATGAGGCGGATCCGTCCGGCGGGGATGCCGAGGACGGCGGTGACGGGGGTGGGGGTGTCGAACTTCTGCATGGCTCCGGCTCCTTCTGCTTCGTTTCGTCTGTTGGAAACGCTACGTTGCGTTCATGGAGTCGGCAATCAATAAAAGACGTACGTCGCGATAACTTGCAGGCCAGAGTGGCTATTTCATTGCAATGAAGCTGTCGGCTAATGCAATGACCTGTCGAAATTCGTTGCAATGAGGTGAAGGTGAACGCTAAGCTGAGCGCGTCGAGGACGTCAGCGGGGGCGAAGGAGGCCGGGATGCCGGGAGGCAGGCTCACCCAGCAGGAACGCCAGCAGATCGCGCTGGGACTGGCCGACGGCCTCGCCTACGCCGAGATCGCCCGAGGCCTGGAACGCCCGACCTCGACCGTCACCCGCGAGGTCATGCGCAACGGCGGCCCCACCGCCTACCGCGCCGACCTCGCGCACCGCGCCACCCGGCACCGCGCCCACCGCCGCAGGCAGCCCGCCCCCCGGGGCGCGCAGGCACTCCCGCAGGCACACGGGCGCGACGCCGAGGCGGTCCGCGCCTACGAGGAGACGTTCACCACCGCCATGATCCGGTCGGGCATGCCGAAGATGATGGCCCGGGTGATGGCGGCCCTCAGTCTCACCGACTCCGGAAGCCTCACCGCGTCCGAACTCGTCCGGCGCCTCGACGTCAGCCCGGCGTCCGTCTCCAAGGCCGTCGCGTTCCTGGAGAGCCAGGGCATGGTCCGCCGCGAGCGCGACGAACGCCGTCGCGAGCGCTACCTCGTCGACGACGACATCATGTACCAGTCGATGATGGCCAGCGCCCGGGCCACGGCCGAGATGGTGCGCACCGCACGCCAGGGCGCCGGCGTCCTCGGCCCGCACACCCCGGCGGGCGTCCGGCTGGAGAACATCGCCCGCTTCCTCGACTTCGTCTCCGAGTCCACCGCCCGGGCAGCCGAGCAGGCCCGGGAGATCCTGCACACCGGACCCGGGACGGACCGGGAGGCCGACCACACCCCGACGGACCCCGAGTGAGGCCGCGGCCGAGCCTCCGGCCCGCCCGGCTGCCTTCCGCGGCTGTCGTCCCGTCAACCGCCGGGCACCCGTGGGCACCCGTAGGGTGCACGGCATGAGCATCATCGGCGTCGGGATCGACGTGGCGGGGATCGAGCGGTTCGCGGCGTCGCTGGAGCGCACCCCGCAACTGGCCCGGCGGATCTTCCTGCCGCAGGAGCTGCTGCTGCCGAGCGGGGAGCGCCGGGGAACCGCCTCGCTGGCCGCCCGCTTCGCCGCGAAGGAAGCCCTGGCCAAGGCGCTCGGCGCGCCGGCCGGACTGCACTGGAACGACGCCGAGGTGTACGTCACCGAAGGCGGGCAGCCCCGGCTGAGGGTCACCGGCACGGTCGCGGCACGCGCGGCCGAACTGGGCGTGCGCTCCTGGCACGTGTCGCTCAGCCATGACGCCGGGGTGGCGTCGGCGGTGGTGATCGCGGAGGGCTGACGGCACACTCGACCGTATGCGTACCGCTTACAGCGTCGAGACGGTCAGGGCCGCGGAGCGGGAGCTCATGGCGCGGCTTCCGGAAGGTGCCCTCATGCAGCGCGCCGCCGCAGGCCTCGCCGCGGCCTGCGCCGACCTGCTGGGCCGGGTCTACGGCCGCCGGGTCGTGCTGCTCGTCGGCAGCGGCGACAACGGAGGCGACGCCCTGTACGCCGGGGCCCGGCTCGCCCGCCGGGGCGCCGGGGTCACCGCCGTACTGCTGAACCCGGAGCACGCCCACGCCGGGGGACTGGCGGCACTGCGCCGCGCGGGTGGCGCGGCCGCGGCAGCCGAGGACGGCCAGGCGCTCATCGGCCGGGCCGACCTCGTAGTCGACGGCATCGTCGGCATCGGCGGCAAGGGCGGACTGCGGGCGGAGGCGGTGCCCCTGGCCGAGGCCGCCGAACGGTCCCGGGCCGCCGTCGTCGCCGTGGACCTGCCGAGCGGCGTGGACGCCGACACCGGCGAGGTGCACGGCACCGCGATGCGGGCCGACGCGACCGTCACCTTCGGCACGCACAAGCCCGCACTGCTCGTCGACCCGGCGCGGGAGCACGCCGGATCGGTGCGGCTGGTCGACATCGGCCTCGAACTGCCCGGGGAACCCGTGCTGGAGGCGCTCCAGCACGCGGACGTCGCCCGGCTGCTGCCCGTACCGGCGGTCGAGAGCGACAAGTACCGGCGCGGTGTCGTCGGGGTCGCCGCCGGGTCCGCCCGCTACCCCGGGGCGGCCGTCCTCGCCGTGTCGGGGGCGCTGCGCGGCGGAGCCGGTGCGGTGCGGTACGTCGGGCCCGCGGCGGAGGCGGTCATCGCCCGCTTCCCCGAGACCCTCGTCTCCGACCAGGGGCCCCGGCACGCCGGACGGGTGCAGGCCTGGGTGGTCGGGCCGGGCGCCGGGGACGACGCGGGCACCGTCGCCGAGGTGCTGGCGGCGGACGTCCCCGTGCTGGTCGACGCGGACGGACTGCGGCTCGCGGACCGGGACGCGGTCCGGGCGCGCACCGCGCCGACGCTGATGACCCCGCACGCCGGGGAGGCCGCCGCGCTGCTCGGCGTGGCGCGCGAGGAGGTCGAGGGGGCCCGGCTGTCCGCGGTGCGGGAGCTGGCGTCGCGGTACCGCGCGACCGTGCTGCTCAAGGGGTCGACGACGCTGGTCGCGCAGGCCGGGGGCGACGGCCCGGTACGGGCCAACGCGACGGGGACGTCCTGGCTGGCCACCGCCGGCAGCGGCGACGTGCTGTCCGGGCTGGCCGGCTCGCTGCTCGCCGCGGGACTGCCGCCGCGGGACGCGGGCAGCGCGGCGGCGTACCTGCACGGCCTGGCGGGCCGGCTCGCGGCGGACGGCGCGCCGGTGGGCGCGCACGACGTGGCGGACGCGGTGCCGCGGGCCTGGCGCAACGTCCGCGGGTGACCGCGCGCCCGCGGGCAGCCCCCTGCCCCCGGTCGGCCGGGGGCGGAGTCCCGGGGGCCGCGCCCGGGGGTGACCGGGTCCTGCGGGCCGCGCCCGGGAGCGGCCGGGTCTCCGCGGGCCGCCCCCGAAGGCGACCGGCCCCGCGCGGGCCCGCCGGGGCGGGGGGCGGCTCCACGGGCGGGCCCCGGCGTGTCCCCGACCGGGCCCCGGCGTGTCCCCGAGTGGGCCCGGGCGTGTCCCCGAGTGGGCCCCGGCGTGTCCCGGGCGACCGGGTTTCTGCGGGGCCGCGTGCGGGCGGTAGGGACTTCGCCCGCGGCCCTCTGAGAGACTGGGGGCGCCATGAACGAGACAGCATTCACGCCGCCGGGCACCCGGCGCGCCCGAGCCGAGATCGACCTTTCCGCCCTGCGCGCCAACGTGCGCGCGCTGCGCGCGCGGACGCCCGGTGCGGCCTTCATGGCCGTGGTGAAGGCCGACGGCTACGGCCACGGCATGCTCCCGTGCGCCCGCGCCGCGATCGAGGCGGGCGCCACCTGGGTCGGCGCCGCCACGCCCGAGGAGGCCCTCGCGGTACGCGCCGACCCCGGCGTGCCGGCCGACGTCCGCGTCATGTGCTGGCTGTGGACACCGGGCGGCCCCTGGCGGGAGGCGATCGAGGCCGATCTGGACGTGTCGGTCAGCGCCCTGTGGGCGCTGCGCGAGGTCGAGGCGGCCGCGCGGCAGGCCGGCCGCCCCGCGCGGGTCCATCTCAAGGCGGACACCGGGCTCGGCCGCAACGGCTGCCAGCCGTCCGACTGGCCGGACCTCGTCGCCGGGGCCCTGACCGCGGAGCGGGAGGGGCTGCTCCGGATCACCGGACTGTGGTCGCACTTCGCCTGCGCCGACGAGCCGGGGCACCCGTCGATCGCCCCCCAGATCGAACGGTTCCGGGAGATGACCGCGTACGCCGAGAGCCGGGGCGTCCGCCCCGAGGTGCGGCACCTCGCGAACTCCCCGGCCGTGCTCACCCTCCCCGACACGCACTTCGACCTGGTCCGGCCGGGCGTCGCGATGTACGGCATCTCGCCCAGCCCCGAGATCGGCGTGCCGGCCGACTTCGGGCTGCGCCCGGTGATGACGCTGTCCGCCTCGCTGGCGCTGGTCAAGCGGGTGCCGGGCGGGCACGGTGTGAGCTACGGCCACCACTACGTCACCCCCGGCGGGACCACCCTCGGCCTGGTGCCGGTCGGCTACGGTGACGGCGTGCCGCGCCACGCGTCCGGCGCCGGTCCTGTGCTGGTCGACGGCAAGTGGCGTACGGTCGCGGGGCGGATCGCGATGGACCAGTTCGTCGTCGACCTGGGCGGCGACCTGCCCGAGCCGGGCACGGAGGCCGTACTCTTCGGCGCCGGGGACCGGGGCGAGCCGACCGCCGAGGACTGGGCGCAGGCCGCGGGCACCATCGGCTACGAGATCGTCACCCGCGTCGGAGCACGGGTCCCGCGCGTCTACGTGGACGGCGGCTCGCCGGAACCCGGGCCCGCGGGCGACGGCCGCGGACGGGAAGGCTACGGCCCCGGGCAGCAGGGCGGCGGCCCGTACGGGAGCGCGCCGGCGTGAGGGCGACCGGGCGCACCCGCACCCCGCGTCCGGGCACCCCCGGACGCCCGGACGACCGCCCGATCGGACCGGGTGCACCGATCGGACCCGGTGCACCGGCCGGGCCGGGTGCACCGGCCGGGGCGCGGTGGGCCCGGGGGCGGCGGCCCGCGCGGCGGGCGGCACATCCGCACGACCGGGCCCCCGCCGGGACTCCGGCAGCGGGCCCGGCGGACGGCAGAACGGCGAGGAGGAGCGGCAGGTGAGCGAGAGCAGTACGGAGGCGGTGGTGGCGGTGGCCGCCGGCGCCGCGGCGGCGGCCGGCGGCTGGCGCCGGGCCACCGGCATCGCGGGCGCGGCGATAGGCGTGGTCGCCGCGGGCGCGGCGGCCGGTGTCGCCGTGGAGCGGATGACCGTCGGCCGTGACATGCGCCGCAGGGCGCGGCTCGCGCTCGACTCCGCGGGCCCGTACGGATCGCTGCGCGGCACCCCGGGCAGCGCGCGCTCCGACGACGGGACCGAGCTGTACTACGAGGTCGACGACATCGAGCCGGAGGGCGGCCCCGCGCCCCGGCGGCGCCGGCTCTTCGGCCGGAAGGCGCCGCTGCCCGTCACGGTCGTCTTCAGCCACGGCTACTGCCTCACCCAGGACTCCTGGCACTTCCAGCGTGCGGCGCTGCGCGGGGTGGTGCGGACCGTGTACTGGGACCAGCGCAGCCACGGGCGCTCGGGGCGCGGGGTGGCGCAGACCGAGCACGGTGTGCCGCTCGCCATCGAGCAGCTCGGCCGCGACCTGAAGACCGTCCTCGACGCCGCCGTGCCGGAGGGGCCGATCGTGCTGGTCGGGCACTCCATGGGCGGGATGACGATGATGGCGCTGGCGGACCGGTATCCCGAGCTGATCCGGGACCGGGTGGTCGCCGCCGCGTTCGTCGGCACCTCCCCGGGGCGGCTCGGCGAGGTGAACTTCGGGCTGCCCGTCGCGGGCGTGAACGCGGTCCGGCGGGTGCTGCCGGGCGTGCTGAAGGCGCTGGGGCAGCGGGCGGAGCTGGTGGAGAAGGGCCGGCGGGCGACGGCCGACCTGTTCGCGGGTGTGATCAAGCGGTACTCGTTCGCCACCCGGGACATAGACCCCGCCGTCGCCCGGTTCGCCGAACGCATGATCGAGGGCACGCCGATCGACGTGGTCGCCGAGTTCTACCCGGCCTTCACCGACCACGACAAGACGGACGCGGTGCACCACTTCGCGGACGTCCCGGTGCTCGTCCTCGCCGGAGTCGACGACCTGGTCACGCCCAGTGAGCACAGCGAGGCGATCGCCGATCTGCTGCCCGGGTCGGAACTGGTGCTCGTGCCCGACGCCGGACACCTGGTGATGCTGGAGCACCCGGAGGCGGTCACCGACCGGCTCGCGGACCTGCTCACCCGCGCCGGGGCGGTGCCCGCAGACGTTACCGTGAGGGGCTATGGAAGCACCCGCAGCAGCGCACGACCGGGCTGAGACCGAACTGACCGTCACCTCCCCCGAGCAGATGCGGGACCTGGGCCGCCGGCTCGCCGCGCTGCTTCGCGCCGGGGACCTGGTGATGCTGTCCGGGGAGCTCGGCGCGGGCAAGACGACCCTCACCCGCGGGCTCGGCGAGGGACTCGGCGTCCGCGGCGCCGTCACCTCGCCGACCTTCGTGATCGCGCGGGTGCACCCGTCCCTGGGGGACGGCCCGCCCCTGGTCCACGTCGACGCCTACCGCCTGTCCGGCGGGCTGGACGAGATGGAGGACCTGGACCTGGACGTCTCGCTGCCCGACTCCGTGATCGTCGTCGAATGGGGCGAGGGCA
Organism: Streptomyces sp. MS06; assembly: GCF_047200655.1. NCBI lineage: Bacteria > Bacillati > Actinomycetota > Actinomycetes > Kitasatosporales > Streptomycetaceae > Streptomyces > Streptomyces sp. MS06. The sequence goes on along the minus strand of NZ_JBJZOJ010000001.1, from coordinate 231,489 downwards.
AGGTCGAGGAGCTGACGGAGGACCGGCTCCAGGTCGTCATCCACCGGGCCGTCGGCGACACCACCGACGAGGTGCGCCACATGACGGTGACCGGCCTGGGTGCACGCTGGTCGGAGGTCGACCTCAGCGCGCTCTCCGCCTGAGCCGTCCGCCCCGCCCGCGCGGTCCGGCTCCTGTGCGGTCCGGCTCCTGTGCGGTCCGGCTCCCGTGCGGTCCGGCCCCGTGTGCTCCGGTCCCCCGTGCGATCCGGTCCGCCCGCCGTCGGCGACAGCCTGCCGCACCCGTTGGTCATCCGTCCCCGGGCGGGCGCCGGCCCGCGGGAACAGCACGCCCCGCGCCGCCCGTCGGTGCTTGCTGCAAATGCTTTCAGCCATACGGGTCGCAGGCGCGTGCCCGACCGCCGCGAACCGGTGCCGCCCGGAGACCTGGGTGCGCGCCGCGGTGTGAGGTCTCCGGGCCGGGTGGAGGCGAGACGCGGTGGGATCTGTCCCCCGGGTGGCCTCGACCTCCGGATATGCGCCTGTCGCGCTGAGGTCGCCGCGGCGTCCGCAGCCCCGGATTCCTGCCGAAGTGCCACCCTTTGTCGCTCTGCCGACTGCAAGCTCTTTCTGAAAACTCTCAATATTTCTTTCGTTCAACAGGTTGACGCGTACAGTCACGCGGCGGGAGGCTCCTCCGCGAACACCGACGGGACTCGGCGTTCGCCCCCCTCATTCGGAGGCCTGTCGCGCGGCCGGCCGGCAAGCAGTCGCGCCCCGGTGCCTCAGCATCCAAGGAGCCGCTCATGAGATCACGCCTTCTCAACGGCGCAGTCGCCGCGGCCGTCGCGGCGGCGGGACTGGCCGGCGTGGCGTCGCAGCAGGCCTACGCCGCGCCGCCCGGCAACAAGGACGTCACCGCGACGCTGTTCCAGTGGAACTGGAACTCCGTCGCCAAGGCCTGCACCGACCAGCTCGGCCCGGCCGGCTACGGCTACGTCGAGGTCTCGCCCGCCACCGAGAACATCCAGGGCAGCCAGTGGTGGACCGCGTACCAGCCGGTCAGCTACAAGCTGCAGAACCGTCTCGGCAGCGAGTCCGACTACCAGAACATGATCAACACCTGCCACAGCGCGGGCGTGAAGGTCGTCGCCGACGCGGTGATCAACCACATGTCGGCCGGTTCCGGAACCGGCACCGACGGCACGAACTACACCAAGTACAACTACCCCGGCTACTACCAGGACTGGGACTTCCACTCCTGCCGGCAGGACATCAGCAACTACCAGGACCGCTCCAATGTGCAGAACTGCGAGCTGGTGGGCCTGGCGGACCTGGACACCGGCAGCGACTACGTCCGCTCCACCATCGCCGGCTACATGAACCACCTGATCTCCATGGGCGTCGACGGCTTCCGCATCGACGCCGCCAAGCACATCGCCGCGAGCGACCTGGCCGCGATCAAGTCCAAGCTGAGCAACCCGAACATCTACTGGGTGCAGGAGGCCATCTACGGCGCCGGCGAGGCCGTCCAGCCCTCCGAGTACACCGGCACCGGCGACGTCGACGAGTTCAAGGGAGCCTTCGACCTCAAGCGGATCTTCAGCAGCGAGAAGCTGTCCTACCTCAGCCAGTGGGGCGAGTCCTGGGGCGACGGCTACCTCTCCAGCGACAAGGCCCGCACCTTCGTCGACAACTGGGACACCGAGCGCAACGGCTCCACCCTCAGCTACAAGGACAACGCCACCTACACCCTGGCCAACGTGTTCGTGCTGGCCTGGCCCTACGGTTCGCCGAACGTCTACTCCGGCTACGAGTTCTCCAGCAACGACGCCGGCCCGCCCAACAACGGCCAGGTCAACGCCTGCTACAGCGACGGCTGGAAGTGCCAGCACGCCTGGCCGCAGATCGCGGGCATGGTCGGCTTCCGCAACGCCGTCTCCGGCACCGGCGTCACCGACTGGTGGGACGACGGCGACAACGCCATCGCCTTCGGCCGCGGCAGCAAGGGCTACGTCGCCATCAACCACGAGGGCGGCTCGCTCAGCCGGACCTTCCAGACCTCCCTGCCCTCCGGCACCTACTGCGACGTCCAGCACGCCGGCGACACGTACTCCGTCGGCTCCGACGGCAGGTTCACCGCCACCATCGGGGCGAACGACGCGGTGGCCCTCTACGCCGGGGCATCCTGCTCGGACACGTCCGGGGGCGGCAGCGGCGGCGGCTCCGTCGCCACCGGGGCGTCGTTCGCGGTGAACGCCACCACGGTGTACGGCCAGAACATCTACGTCGTCGGCGACATCTCCGCTCTCGGCGGCTGGAACACCTCCAGCGCGCTGCCGATGTCCTCCGCGACCTACCCCGTCTGGACGCTGGACCTGAGCCTGCCGGCCGGTACGTCCTTCCAGTACAAGTACATCCGCAAGGACGGCAGCGGCAACGTCACCTGGGAGAGCGGCGCCAACCGCACCGCGACCGTTCCGTCCTCCGGGAAGGTGACGCTCAACGACACCTGGCGCAACTGACGGCACCTGGCGCAACTGACGACACCTGGCGCAACTGACGACACCTGACGCGACTGACGACACCTGACGCGACTGACGACACCTGACGCGACTGACGACACCTGACGCGACTGACGACACCTGACGCGACTGACGGACCTCCCCTCGGGGCGGACGTCCCGGAGCGCGCGACGGCCCGCCGCACCCCAGACGGGGGTCGGCGGGCCGACGCGCGAGCGGCTCACGGGGCGGGAGCGGCTCCCGGGGCGGCCCGGGAGGTTCGCACGAACGTTCCGACACGGTGTCGGGAAGCTGTTGCGTCCGGGCCGCACGGCGTGGTCACATGGTAGCCCGCTTGTACTTAGGTGTACCTAAGTGAAGCCTCGGCCGACCCGAGCCACCAGGAGGCGTCCGTGTCCGCAGCACCGACCGCCGAGCAGCCGCGACCCCGCCCCGCCACGGCCACCGCCCCCTCCATGCGCGAACTGCTGGCGTCCTGCGCCGCCGCCGACGCCGTCTCCCGACCGCCGCAAGCGCCGGACCACCCGGCCGGCAACCCCGGGGCGCCGGACCCCGACCACCGCGCGGCCGCCTGAACGCCCCGGCACGCGGGTACGGGCGGCGCCCGGTCCCGGCCGGGGGCGAGGGCGGGTCAGGGCACCACCACGACCTTCCGGCCGATCATCGCGAACTGCCACATCGCGTCCCCGTCCGCCGCCTCCTCGCGGATGCCGCCCGTCCTCACCACCGAGTCCAGCACCTGGCGGGTCCTCCCGACGGCCGTGCTGAAACCGATGGTGACGCCGTCCACGCTGGTGAAGCGGACGATGTGCTCGACCGGAGTGCCGTCGGTGCCGATCACCGAGTTGGAGCGGGAGCCGACCGTGTAGGTGCCCGGCGCCGGATCCACGGTGCCCGGCTCGACGAGGTAGGTCCGCAGGACCTTGCCGCCGGCGCCGACCAGCCACACCCGGTCGCCGTCCACCGAGTACACCACCCGTTCACCCGAACCGGAGCCGCGTGGCAGCGCGGTCGGGCTGCGCTGCTCCCCGGCCGCCTTCGCCGCCGGGGTGCCGCTCGCGCGCGGCTTGCCGAAGTCCCCCGGGACGCTCGCCGAGGCCTGCCAGGTCAGCACGCCCACCGTGGTCAGCGCCGCCGCGGTGAGCCCGGCCACGAATAGGGAGCTGCTGCCTGCCACCGTCGCCCACCTCAGCAATCGCCCGATATGTCGTACTGCCGGCGACGTTAGCAGCAGGGTGCCGTCCCACCGGGGCTGCCGTGCGGGCGGCGCGGGCGCCGTAGGCTGTTCGCGTGCTCTTGCTCGCTCTGGATACCGCCACCCCCGCCGTCACCGTCGCGCTGTACGACGGCACGGACGTCATCGCATCCTCCAGCCAGGTCGACGCACGCCGGCACGGCGAACTGCTGCTGCCGGCCGTGGACCGGGTGCTCGCCGAGGCCGGGCTGAAGCTCGACGCGGTCACCGGGATCGTCACCGGCATCGGCCCGGGCCCGTACACCGGGCTGCGGGTCGGCCTGATGACCGCCGACACCCTCGGGCTCGCGCTCGGAGTTCCCGTGCACGGCGTGTGCACCCTGGACGGGCTGGCCTACGCGGCCGACATCGTCGAGGGCCCCTTCGCCGTGGCGACCGACGCCCGGCGCAAGGAGGTCTACTGGGCGACGTACGCAGACTCCCGCACCCGCCTGACCGGTCCCGCCGTCGACCGGCCGGCCGACATCGCCGACCGGGTCCGCGACATGCCGGCCGTCGGCGCCGGCGCACTGCTTTACCCGGACACGTTCCCCCGCGCGCACGAGCCCGACCACGTGTCCGCGGCGGCCCTCGCCCGGCTCGCCTCCGAGAAGCTGGCCGCGGGCGAGGAACTGCCCGCACCCCGGCCGCTGTACCTGCGGCGGCCCGACGCCCAGGTCCCCAAGAACTACAAGGTGGTCACCCCCAAGTGACCGAGCAACCGACCGAGCACGCCACCGGGCGCCCCGCGGCCCGGCTGCGCGAGATGCGCTGGTGGGACATCGATCCCGTGCTGCAACTGGAGAAGGACCTCTTCCCCGAGGACGCCTGGTCCCGGGGCATGTTCTGGTCCGAACTGGCGCATGCGCGCGGCCCGGAGTCGACCCGGCGGTACCTGGTCGCCGAGGACGGCGGCCGGATCGTCGGCTACGCCGGACTGGCCGCCGCCGGCGCCGCCTCCGACAGCGGTGCCGCAGCGGTCGCCGACGTCCAGACCGTCGCCGTCGCCCGCGACCACCAGGGCACCGGCCTGGGCGCGCGGCTGCTGACCGAGCTGCTGCGGGCGGCCACCGCCTTCGAGTGCGTCGAGGTCATGCTGGAGTGCCGGGTCGACAACCTCCGCGCCCAGAAGCTGTACGAGCGCTTCGGCTTCGAGGCCGTCGGCTTCCGCCGCGGCTACTACCAGCCGGGCAACGTCGACGCCCTGGTCATGCGCCTGACCACGACACCCGACAGCGGCACCGCCGCGGGCTCCGCCCCAGAACAAGGAACCGAGAGCAATGGCTGACGAACCCCTCGTCCTCGGCATCGAGACCTCCTGCGACGAGACCGGCGTCGGCATCGTCCGCGGCACCACCCTGCTGGCGGACGCCGTCGCCTCCAGCGTCGACGAGCACGCACGCTTCGGCGGCGTCGTCCCCGAGGTGGCGTCGCGGGCGCACCTGGAGGCCATGGTGCCCACCATCGACCGCGCGCTGCGTGAGGCGGGCGTGTCGGCACGGGACCTGGACGGCGTCGCGGTGACCGCCGGGCCGGGCCTCGCGGGCGCCCTGCTCGTCGGAGTCTCGGCGGCGAAGGCGTACGCCTACGCGCTCGGCAAGCCGCTGTACGGCGTCAACCACCTGGCCTCCCACATCTGCGTCGACCAGCTCGAGCACGGCCCCTTGCCCGAGCCGACCATGGCGCTGCTGGTCAGCGGCGGCCACTCCTCGCTGCTGCTGTCCAGCGACATCACCTCCGACGTCCGCCCGATGGGCGCGACCATCGACGACGCCGCCGGCGAGGCCTTCGACAAGATCGCCCGGGTGCTCGACCTGGGCTTCCCCGGCGGACCGGTCATCGACCGGTACGCCAGGGAGGGCGACCCGGGCGCCATCGCCTTCCCACGCGGTCTGACCGGCCCGCGGGACGCGGCGTACGACTTCTCCTTCTCCGGGCTCAAGACGGCGGTGGCCCGCTGGATCGAGGCGCGGCGGGCCGCGGGGGAGGAGGTCCCGGTGCGGGACGTGGCGGCCTCCTTCCAGGAGGCGGTGGTGGACGTGCTGACCCGCAAGGCGGTACGGGCCTGCAAGGACGAGGGCGTCGACCACCTGATGATCGGCGGCGGGGTCGCCGCCAACTCCCGGCTGCGGGTGCTCGCCCAGGAGCGGTGCGAGCGGGCCGGGATCCGGCTGCGGGTGCCGCGGCCCAAACTGTGCACCGACAACGGCGCGATGGTCGCCGCGCTGGGCGCCGAGATGGTCGCCCGGGGACGCGCGACCTCGGCGTGGGACCTGTCCGCCGACTCCTCCCTGCCGGTGACCGAACCGCACGTCCCCGGCACCGGACACGAGGACGACGGCGCCGGCGAGGACGACGCCCGCGGGCGCCGGCGGCACCGCCACGGCCAGCAGGCCTCGGCCCAGGGGCACGGGCACGTGCACGCGGTCGGCGAGGAGAACCTGTACTCGTGACCGTCGCGTTGATGTGGGAGGCCCGGGCCGTCGCCGGCCGGGGCGCGGACCTGCTCGCCTGGGTCCGGGCCCAGCAGCTCGCCGCGCGGCCGCTGCGCCGCGAGACGCTCAGGGCCCCGCAGGACAGGGTGCTGGTGATCACCTGGTGGGACGCGGCGCTCGACGCCGACCTGCCCGAGCTGCCCGAGCCCGGCGGGGAGCTGGTGACGAGGGCAGTCCACCGCTGGCGCTTCGAGGTGGTGGAGGACTAGCGGGGACTAGCGGGGCCGCAGGGACACGGGGCCGACGGGGCGCAGAGAACCGCGTAGCGCCCTGGAGGCTGCGGGCTGCGGGCTGCGGGCTGCGGGCTGCGCGGGGTGCGGAGTGCGGAGGCCTGCGGAGAGTGCCGTAGGAGGGCACGAGGGCTTCAGGCGAACCGAATCTTTCGGTTTTTAGGGCGAAAGTCCCGGTACTCCATGGTGTCGCAGGGGGTACGGCAAGTGACCTCGCGGGGATACGATCCCCGCCATGACACCCCCCGAGCCTGCCGAGACCCCGACCGGTAGCCGGTCCAGCCGGACCGCGACGCTCGCCGAGATCGCCCGCGAGGCCGGCGTCTCCGCACCGACTGTTTCGAAGGTCCTCAACGGCCGGGCCGACGTCGCCCCCGCCACCCGCAGCCGCGTCGAGGAACTGCTGCGGGCGCACGGGTACCGGCGCCGCCGGGCGGAGGCCAGCCGTTCACCGCTGATCGACCTGATCTTCCACGAGCTGGAGAGCGCCTGGGCGATGGAGGTCATCCGGGGCGTGGAGAACGTGGCCCGGGACGCCGGGCTGAGTGTGGTGCTCAGCGAGAGCGCGGGCCGGCTCACCCCGGGCCGCACTTGGGCCGACCAGGTCGCGGCCCGCCGCCCGCACGGGGTGATCCTCGTGCTGTCCGACCTCGACGAGTCCCAGCGGGCGCTGCTGACCAGCCGCTCCATCCCGTTCGTGGTGATGGACCCGGCCGGCGACCCGGGTGTCGACGTGCCGTCCATCGGCGCCACCAACTGGCAGGGCGGACTGGCCGCCACCCGCCACCTGGTCGACCTCGGCCACACCCGGATCGGTGCGATCAGCGGCCCGAAGCGGATGATGTGCAGCCGGGCCAGGATCGACGGCTACCGGGCGGCCCTGGAGACCGCCGGTCTGCCCGCCGAACCCGCACTGCTGCGCACCGGTGACTTCCATCACGAGGCCGGCTACCGCCTCGGCCGCGAACTGCTGAGCCTGCCCGACCGCCCCACCGCCGTCTTCGCGGGGAACGACCTCCAGGCGCTCGGTCTGTACGAGGCGGCGCGCGAGCTGGGCCTGCGCATCCCCGAGGACGTCAGCGTCGTCGGGTTCGACGATCTGCCGGTCTCGCGCTGGGTGGGACCGCCGCTGACGACCGTGCGGCAGCCGCTGACGGAGATGGCCGAGGCGGCGGCCCGGCTGGTGCTGGAGCTGGGGCGCGCCGACGGGCCGGCGGTGGCCACCAGGGTGGAGCTGGCCACCAGCCTGGTGGTGCGGGCGAGCACCGCGGAGCCGCACACCGCGCGGCAGCCGGTGGAGTAGGGCCGCGGGCAGCGGTCCACGTGTTGCGGACGTCGGACGTCGGACGTCGGACGTCGGACGGCGGATAGCGGACGGCGGATAGCGGTCCGCGGGTCCGCGAGTGCCGGGTGCCCGGTGCCGGGTGGCACGTGCAGCGTGGCGGGCGGGTGCCGGGGCGGAGGGGAGCGCGGTCGCCGTATTGACGGGTGTGACATGTACCCGCACACTGCTCCGAAGTAAATCGGTAACACAACCGAAACTTTCGGAGGCTTCCATATGAGAACTCTGAGACACGGGTTACCACTGACGTCCCTGTTCACCGGGGCCGCGACGGTCGGCGCCCTGCTCCTCGCGGCGCCGGGCGCGCACGCCGCCGACCCGCCGCTGCGCGATCTGGCCGCCGCCCAGGGAAAGGTGGTCGGGACCGCGGTCACCAGCTCCAAGCTGAGCGGCACCTACGCCGACATCGCCGGCCGGGAGTTCAACTCCCTCACGCCCGGAAACGCCATGAAGTGGGAGTCGGTCGAGCCCAGCCAGGGCAGCTACAACTGGTCCGCGGCCGACCGGGTCGTCGACTTCGCCGAGGCCCACGACCAGCAGGTGCGCGGCCACACCCTGGTCTGGCACAGCCAGAACCCGAGCTGGCTGACCAACGGGAACTGGACCCCGGACCAGCTCCGCACCCTGCTGCACGACCACATCGACACCGAGGTCGGCCGCTACAAGGGCCGCCTCGCCTCCTGGGACGTGGTCAACGAGGCCTTCAACGAGGACGGCACCCTCCGCTCCGACCTCTGGTCCGACAACCTCGGCTCCGGATACATCGCCGACGCCCTGACCTGGGCGCACGCCGCCGACCCGGGCGCCAAGCTGTACATCAACGACTACAACGTCGAGGGCGTCAACGCGAAGAGCGACGGTCTGTACGACCTGGTCAGGTCGCTGAAGCAGGACGGCGTCCCGATCGACGGCGTGGGCCTCCAGGCGCACCTGATCCTCGGCCAGGTCCCCTCCACGCTCCAGCAGAACATCCAGCGCTTCGCCGACCTCGGCGTCGACGTGGCGATCACCGAGCTGGACGTCCGTATGCAACTGCCGTCGGACAGCGGCAAGCTGACCCGGCAGGCCGCCGACTTCAAGAGCGTCGTCTCCGCCTGCACCGCGGTCACCCGCTGCGTCGGCGTGACCGTGTGGGGCTTCGCCGACTCCGACTCCTGGATCCCGGACGTCTTCGACGGCTACGGCGCGGCGACCCCGTACGACGGCGACTACCAGCCCAAGCCGGCCTACTCCGCCATCGCCGAGGCCCTGGGCGGCACGGGTGACACGGGCGGCGGCGACGGCGGCGGTGACGGCGGTGGCGGTACGCCCCCGGAGGGCTGCACGGCCGCGTACAGCGTCGTCAACCAGTGGAACACCGGCTTCACCGGTCAGGTGACCCTCTCCTGCTCCGGTGCCTCGCTGTCGTCCTGGCGGGCGCACTGGACGTTCGGCGCCGGCCAGCACCTCACACAGGCCTGGAACGCCGGCTGCTCCCAGTCCGGAGCCGAGGTGAGCTGCGCCAACGCCTCCTACAACGGGACGGTGCCGGACGGCGGTTCGGTGACCTTCGGGTTCAACGCGTCCTGGAGCGGCAGCAACCCGGTCCCGGAGGTGACCCTGGGCTGAGCGGCCGCACGCGGCCCCGGGACAGGTGGGACCGGGCCGGGTGGGGTCCGGGCCGGTGGAGGACCGGGGTCAGGCGGGTGCGCCGAGCAGCATCGTCGGCGCGCCCGCCACCCGGGTGAGGAACACCGTCGCGGAGCGCTTCCCGTGCGGCCGCGGCAGCACCTTGCGGCGCAGCTCCTCCGGCTCCACCGCCGACCCCCGCTTCTTCACGGTCAGCACCCCGACCTCCCGCTCCCGCAGCAGCGCCTTCAGCTTCTTCACGTTGAACGGGAGGCGGTCGGTGATCTCGTAGGCGGAGGCGTACGGGGTCGGGCGCAGCTCGTCCGCCGTCACGTAGGCGATGGTCGCGTCGATCAGCCCGCCGTCCAGCTCCTCGGCGGCCTCGGCGACCAGATGGGCCCGGATGACGGCACCGTCGGGTTCGTACAGGTACCGGCCGGGCGGCCGCACCGCCGGATCCAGCAGTCCGCGCCCGGTCAGCGTGCGCGGCCCCGGCAGCAGGGTGGCCCGTACCGTGCCGGGAGCGGTGCCGAACCACAGCACCGCCTCCTTCACGTCCCCGCCGTCCGAGATCCACTCGGCCTCGGCGTCGCCGGGCACCGCCTCGTGAGGGACCCCGGGAGCGATCTTCAGGGCGGCGCGGGGCCGCCGGCGGGCGGCGTCGACGGCCCAGGACAGGGGCGGCGAGTACGCCTCCGGGTCGAAGACGCGGCCCCGGCCGCCGCGCCGGGCGGGATCGACGAACACCGCGTCGTACCCGGACGTGTCGACGTCGGCGACGTCCGCCTGCCGCACCTCGATCAGCGCGCCCAGCCCGAGCGCCGCCGCGTTCGCCCGCGCCGCCGCCGCCGTCAGCGGGTCCCGGTCCACCGCCAGCACCCGGATGCCGGCCCTGGCCAGTGCGATCGCGTCGCCCCCGATACCGCAGCACAGGTCGGCGACGGAGGTGACGCCGAGGGCCCGGAACCGGGCGGCCCGGTACGCGGCGACGGCGGCCCGCGTGGACTGCTCCACCCCGTTCGGCGTGAAGAACATCCGCCCGGCGTCCTCGGCCCCGAACTTGGCCACCGCCCGCTGCCGCAGCCTCGCCTGGCCGAGCGCCGCCGACACCAGTTCGGCGGGATGGTCCCGGCGCAGCCGGGTGGCGACGGCGAGTTCCTGCGCGGGTTCGGTGCCGCGCACCTCGTCGAGGAGGGCGCGGCCCTCCGGGGTGAGCAGGGGGGCGAGATCGTTCACCGGCCCATTGTGGGCCAGCCGGTGGACGGTGCGCCTCCGGCGCGGGTGTCGGGCCGGATCCGGTGCGGGGGACTGCGAGGATCCGGCACCATGCGAGTAGTCGTACAAAACGATGAATATCGGGTGCGGGTGCGATCACGGGCGCGGTGGCGCCGCCGCGCCGCCACCCGCGGCGCCCTCGCCGCGCTGGCCCTCGCCGCCCTCGCTTCGGCCTGCGCCCAGGACGGCTCCACGCAGGTCCGCCCGGCCCCCGGCCAGCAGCGCAGGCTCCAGGCCCCGGCCGCCCGCGCCCTCGACTCGTACGCCGGCAGACTGCGCGCCGACTACACCGCCCGAGCCGCGGCCGCCAAGCGCTGGGGCCTGTCCGCGATCCCGCTGAAGGCGCCGCCGCCGCCCGCGAAGAAGCCGCACGTCACCACCCGCAAGGGCTTCGAGGTGGACGACCACGAGGAGCTCGGGCTGCCGCCCGTCTTCACCACGGTCCCCACCAAGCAGAAGGTCGTCTTCCTCACCATCGACGACGGCGCCGAGAAGGACCCGGCGTTCCTCCGCATGATGAGCGATCTGAAGATCCCCTACACCGCCTTCCTCAGCGACTACCTGATCAGGAAGGACTACGGCTACTTCAGGAAGATGCACGCCCGCGGCGTGACCCTGAACAACCACACCCTCCACCACCGCTACCTGCCCGCGCTGTCCTACCGCAGCCAGAAGCGCGAGATCTGCGGGATGCAGGACGTGATCCGCAAGCAGTACGGCACCCGCCCGACCGTCTTCCGGCCGCCGTACGGCAACTACAACCAGGACACCCTGCGCGCCGCGAAATCCTGCGGGATCGAGTACGCCCCCCTGTGGGACGAGGAGGTCTACGTCGACCACTGGGAGTACCGCGAGTCGGACCGCGACCTCCACCCCGGCGACATCGTCCTCACCCACTTCCGGGGCCGCAAGGAGTGGAAGGGCACCATGCCCGACATGATCCGCCGGTTCCTGAAGAAGGTGACGGCGGAGGGCTACGCGGTGGCGCGCCTGGAGGACTACCTGTGAGCCTCCGGGGGCGCGCGCTGCTCCCCGCCGCCCTGGTGGCGGCCCTCGCCCTCGCCCTGCTCCCCGGCTGCGCGCACCCGCCGACCGGCCCGCACCGCCGCGCCGACGGGCGGACGTCCGGGCAGCCCCGCCCCCGGCCGGCCGGGCGGGCCGGCCCCGAGGCGGCCGCCGCCGCGGCGCCGCCGTACCGCCGCTGGGGCCTCTCCGCGCCCCTGACCCCGCCCCCGCGACACACGCGGCGGCGCCCCGCGGGGAGCGCCGGCCCCGGCCTCCCGCCGGTCGTCGACCACGTCCCCACCCGCGACAGGGTCGTCTTCCTCACCTACGACGACGGCGTCGAACGCGACCCGCGCCTGCTCGACATGGTCCGCGAACTCCACCTGCCGGTCACCCTGTTCCTCACCGACAGCGTCCTCGGACCGGGCTACGGGCAGCTCGCCCGCCTGCGCGCGGTGGGCGCCGGCATCCAGAACCACACCCTCGACCACTCCGCCCTGGGCGGCCTGCCCTACGCCGGCCAGCGCGCCGAGATCTGCGGGCAGCAGCACAAGCTCCGGGCCCGCTTCGGCGTCCGCCCCCGCCTGCTCCGGCCGCCCTACGGCGCCCACGACCCGATGACCCGGCGCGCCGCCGCGGACTGCGGGGTCGCCGCGGTGGTCCTGTGGCGGGCCACTCCGGGCGAGGGTGCCGGACCGGCCTTCACCCGCGGCCCGCACCGGCTGCGCCCCGGCGACATCGTCGCCGTCGACCCGGACGGCACCGGCGGCGCCGACCTGCGGGCCCGCACGGTGCGGCTGCTCGAGGCGGCACAGCGGGAGGGACTGTCGGTGGGGCGCCTGGAGGACTACCTGTAGGAGCTGCTCCGCTCCGCTCCCGACCCCTCCGGGGCGGCCGTGCGGTGCGCCGCGCCGAACGGCAACTGGCACTCCGCTTGACCGAGTGCTAATCCCGGTCATAGTCTCGGCTCTGGCACTCGCCACAGGAGAGTGCCAATACGCGACGGGCAGGTCCGGCACCCGCGACGACGGATCGACCTGGTCGCCACCTCAGACAGTTAACCCCGTGAGATCTCCGAAGGGGGAGGTCGGATCGTGACGACCACCAGCTCCAAGGTTGCCATCAAGCCGCTCGAGGACCGTATCGTGGTCCAGCCGCTGGACGCCGAGCAGACCACGGCCTCTGGCCTGGTCATCCCGGACACCGCCAAGGAGAAGCCCCAGGAGGGCGTCGTCCTGGCCGTCGGCCCGGGCCGCTTCGAGGACGGCAACCGTCTGCCGCTCGACGTCAAGGTCGGCGACGTGGTGCTCTACAGCAAGTACGGCGGCACCGAGGTGAAGTACAACAACGAGGAGTACCTCGTGCTCTCGGCCCGCGACGTGCTCGCGATCATCGAGAAGTAGGCGGACTTCACCCGAAGCCAACGCTTCAGCTGCGCCCCTGGCCCCCCGCAACCCACAGGAAGCCGGGCGCCCGGGGCGCAGTTCGTTTCACACCCCAGATTTCCGAGAGGGCTCACGCTCCCATGGCGAAGATCCTGAAGTTCGACGAGGACGCCCGTCGCGCCCTCGAGCGCGGCGTCAACAAGCTCGCCGACACCGTCAAGGTGACCATCGGCCCCAAGGGCCGCAACGTCGTCATCGACAAGAAGTTCGGTGCGCCGACCATCACCAACGACGGCGTCACCATCGCCCGCGAGGTCGAGGTCGAGGACCCGTACGAGAACCTCGGCGCCCAGCTGGTGAAGGAGGTGGCGACCAAGACCAACGACATCGCGGGTGACGGTACGACCACCGCCACCGTGCTGGCCCAGGCGCTGGTCCGCGAGGGCCTGAAGAACGTCGCCGCCGGTGCCTCCCCGGCGCTGCTGAAGAAGGGCATCGACGCGGCCGTCGCCGCCGTGTCCGAGGACCTGCTCGCGACCGCCCGGCCGATCGAGGAGAAGTCCGACATCGCCGCCGTGGCCGCGCTGTCCGCCCAGGACCAGCAGGTCGGCGAGCTCATCGCCGAGGCGATGGACAAGGTCGGCAAGGACGGCGTCATCACCGTCGAGGAGTCCAACACCTTCGGCCTGGAGCTGGACTTCACCGAGGGCATGGCCTTCGACAAGGGCTACCTGTCGCCGTACTTCGTGACGGACCAGGAGCGCATGGAGGCCGTCCTGGAGGACCCGTACGTCCTCATCCACCAGGGCAAGATCTCCGCCATCGCCGACCTCCTGCCGCTGCTGGAGAAGGTCATCCAGGCCAACTCCTCCAAGCCGCTGCTGATCATCGCCGAGGACGTCGACGGCGAGGCCCTGTCGACCCTGGTCGTCAACAAGATCCGCGGCACCTTCAACGCCGTCGCCGTCAAGGCCCCCGGCTTCGGCGACCGCCGCAAGGCGATGCTGCAGGACATGGCGGTCCTCACCGGCGCCACCGTCATCTCCGAGGAGGTCGGCCTCAAGGTCGACCAGGTCGGCATCGAGGTGCTCGGCTCCGCCCGCCGCATCACCGTCACCAAGGACGACACCACCATCGTCGACGGTGCCGGCAAGAAGGAGGACGTCGAGGGCCGCGTCGCGCAGATCAAGGCCGAGATCGAGGCGACCGACTCCGACTGGGACCGCGAGAAGCTCCAGGAGCGCCTCGCCAAGCTGGCCGGCGGCGTGTGTGTCATCCGCGTCGGCGCCGCCACCGAGGTGGAGCTGAAGGAGCGCAAGCACCGCCTGGAGGACGCCATCTCCGCGACCCGCGCCGCGGTCGAGGAGGGCATCGTCTCCGGTGGCGGTTCCGCCCTGGTGCACGCCTCCAAGGTCCTGGAGGGCAGCCTCGACAAGTCCGGCGACGAGGCCACCGGCGTCGCCGTGGTCCGCAACGCCGTCGTCGAGCCGCTGCGCTGGATCGCGGAGAACGCCGGCCTGGAGGGCTACGTCATCGTCTCCAAGGTCAAGGAGCTGGAGAAGGGCAACGGCTACAACGCCGCCACCGGCGAGTACGGCGACCTGGTCAAGGCCGGCGTCATCGACCCGGTGAAGGTCACCCGCTCCGCCCTGGAGAACGCCGCCTCCATCGCCGCCCTGATGCTCACGACCGAGACCCTGGTCGTCGAGAAGAAGGAAGAGGAGGAGCCGGCCGCCGCCGGCCACGGGCACGCCCACTGAGCCCACCGCTCGCCCCGAAGGCCCCGTTCCCGCGCCCGCGGAACGGGGCCTTCCCCGTCGCCGCGCCCGTCGCCCCGCCCGCCGTCCTACCCACCGTCGACGGGCCCACCGTCGACGGGCCCACCGTCGACGGGCCGACCGCCCACGGGCCGACCGTCCTCGGGCTCGCCGTCCACGCGCCCGGCGGTGCCTGCGGGCGGCATCCGGTGCCACCGCCGCGCGGGTCCCGGACCGCGCAGCCCGCTCACTGCGCCAGCACGCCCAGCTGCTCCAGCAGGCCGGCCCGGTCGTAGCTCCACCAGCCCTCGCAGATCCGCCCGTCGCGGAAGCGCTGCCAGGTCATCCCGGCCATCTTCACGTCCTGGCCGGACGCCGGGATGCCCAGGAACTCGCCCCGGTGCCGGGCGAGCCACATCCACCGCGTGGAGACCCGGTCGTCCTGCGCCAACTGGTCGTCGACGCGGAAGCGGAAGTCGAAGGCGGCACGCCACCCGGCGTACTCCGCGGCGACCGCCTCTAGGCCCCGCACCGGGTGCGGGTTGGAGGGGTCGTGGTCGACGTAGTCCTCGGTGAGGAGTTCGCCGGACCGTTCCGGCGCGCCCTCGCCCATGGCCGCGAAGAAGGCCCGGGCCGTCAGCACGTTGAGCTGCTCGTCGCGCACCACGTCGAGGTCGGTGAAGGTCGGCATCTCCTCGCAGAGCGCGACCATGTCCTGGAAGATCCTGTCGGTCTCGGGCAGGTTCGAGTTGCGCATCGCGTCCTGGTACGAGGGGAACTCCACGATCTCGATCAGATGGGAGGCGTCCGAGCGGTCCTTGCCGACCACCGCGTGGGTGGCCGTCCGCCTTCCGCTCGTCTGCTCCATCCACCTGTCCAGCAGCCGGTTCATCTCGTCGAGCCGGCTCGTCCTGCAGTCGATGAGCTGTACGAAGGTCATGCTCTCGCCTCCGGTCCACCGCGGGTCCGGTATCCGCCACACCTCCATGCTCCCACCGGCTCCGGACCCGCACCGCTCGGCGGCGCCGCTCAGCGCGGACCGTACTTGCGTCCCGTCCGCGAGGAGATCCCGCCCAGCATGCCCCGCGGGACCAGCTTCGCCGCCCCCGTCAGCGCCTTGTACCGGGGGTCGGGAACCGACAGGGACCTGCCGCGCGCCAGGTCGGTCAGCGCCGCCGCCACCAGCTTGTCCGCGTCCAGCCACAGCCAGTTCGGGATGTTGTCCGTGCCCATTCCGGCCCGCTGGTGGAACTCGGTGCGGACGAACCCGGGGCACAGCGCCATCAGCCGCACGCCGGAGCCCGCCAGATCGCGCGCCGCACCCTGGGTGAACTGCACGACCCACGCCTTGGACGCCCCGTACGTCCCGCGCGGCACGAACGCCGCCACCGAGGCCACGTTGACGATGCCGCCCCGGCCGCGCGACCGCATGGGCTCCGCCGCGGCCGAGGTCAGCCGGAGCACCGCCTCGCAGTGCACCTTGAGCATCCGCAGCTCGTCGGCCATCGGCACGTCGAGATAGCGGCCCTTGTTGCCGAAGCCGGCGTTGTTGACCAGCAGGTCGACGGGTCTGCGGCGGTCGCCGAGACGCGCGGCCACCGCCTCGATGCCCTCGTCCGTCGCCAGGTCCGCCGACAGCACCTCCGCCTCGACGCCGTGCCGGTCGTGCAACTCGGTGGCCTGCTCGCGCAGCCGTGTGGTGTCCCGCGCGACGAGCACCAGATCGTGCCCGTCCGCAGCCAGCCGCCGCGCGAAAGCGGCACCGATTCCCGCGGTCGATCCCGTGATAAGAGCCGTTGTCATGGCCCAAGCGTAGTTACCGGGACCGACGGCACCCGTCCTTCGCCGACCGCCGAGCCGTGCTTCGTCCGCCTCCCGGACGTCCCGCCCCGCAGACCTCCGCCCCGGAGGACCGACCGGGATCTCGACGCTTCAGGGGGCCGCGTCGGTCTCCCGCTGCGCCACGTACTTCCGCGCCGTCTCCCGCGCGACCGGGTTCAGCGCCTCCCCCGCCGCCAGCAGGCGCGGCAGCAGCGTCCGCTCCGTGGTGACCGCGCGGAACTGCAGCGCCACCGACACCTCGTGCTCCGGGCGGTACACGACCTCGACGGGGTCGCCCGCCCGGATCTCGCCCGGCTCGACCACCCGCAGGTACGCGCCCGGCGCACCGCGCTCGGTGAAACGCTTCACCCAGCCCTGTTCGCCCACATGACCCTGGAAGGTGCGGCAGGGGATGCGTCCGCTGGTCACCTCCAGCAGCAGCGTGGCCCCGACCCGCCACCGTTCGCCGATGAGCGCCCCGGACACGTCGACGCCCTCGGTGGTGAGGTTCTCCCCGAACGCCCCGGGCGCCAGCGGCCGGCCCAGCACGCGCGCCCACGCGTCCAGGTCCTCGCGGGCGAACGCGTACACCGCCTGGTGGTCGCCGCCGTGGTGGCGGGTGTCGCACACCGCGTCGCCGGCCACCCCGCTCGCGCCGGCGCCCCTCGGCCCCGGCGCCGCCACCCGTACCGGGCCTTCCACCGGCCGCTTGTCGATACCGGTGAGCCCTTCGGGCTGATCGGTGTAGGGCACGGCGCGCGCACGGCCCAGGTTCACTGACAGAAGCTTCATGACCGTACGGTAGGCGACCGGTTGTCAAAGTGTCGACGCGGTATTTCGCCTCGTATCCAAGGCCCGCTTATGCTCGAGGGGTGATCGAGGCTCGTCATCTCCGCGTCCTGCGCGCCGTCGCCGCCACCGGGTCCTTCTCGGCGGCCGGGCGCGAGCTGGGCTGCACCCAGCCCGCCGTCAGCCAGCAGATGAAGGCGCTGGAGGCGTCCGTCGGGACGCCGCTCCTGGTGCGGGCCGGCCGCGAGATGCGGCTGACGCAGGCGGGCGAGGCCCTCGTCCGGCACGCGGCCGGCATCCTCGCCGGGCTGACCGCCGCCGAGGAGGAGGTCGCCGCCATCGCGGGACTGCGCGCGGGCCGGGTCCGCCTGGTGTCCTTCCCCAGCGGGAGCTCCACCCTCGTCCCCAGTGCGCTCGCCGCGCTGCGCGCCGCACACCCCGGCACCCGGGTCTCCCTCGAGGAGGCCGAGCCGCCGCAGTCGGTCGACCGGCTCCGGGCCGGCGACTGCGACATCGCGCTGGCGTTCCACTACGCGGGCGCCTCCGGAGCCGAGGAGTGGGACGACCTGGTCGTGCGGCCGCTGCTGACCGACCCGCTGGTCGCCCTGGTCCCCGAGCGGCACCCGCTCGCGCCGGCCGCTTCGGTGGCCATCGGCGACCTCGCCGGGGAGCCGTGGATCGCCGGCTGCCCGCGCTGCCGGGGCCAGCTGGTGGAGGTCTGCGCGAGCGCGGGCTTCACACCGCGTATCGACTTCGCCACCGACGACTACCCCGCGGTGGTGGGGCTGGTGGGCTCCGGTCTCGGCGTCGCGGTACTGCCCCGGCTCGCCATCGAGTCGGTACGACCGCGGGGGGTGCGCACCCTGGCGCTGGAGCCGCCGGTCCCCAGGGAGGTCGTCGCGCTCACGCTGCCCGATCTGGCCAAGGTGCCGGCGGTCGCGGCGACGCTGGACGAACTCGCCCGCGCGGCGGAGCGACCGCGCACCCCCTGATCCGCGAAGGGGGACGACCGTCGGCCCCGGTCGTCCCCGCGCCGGCAGGGGCGCCGGCAGGGGCATCCGTGTGCCCCACGGTCTCCCGACCCCTCGGGTCCCGGGGCCGGGACCGGTCCTGACAGGAACGAGGGCACGCGTGCCGCGTGCCCTCGGATCATGGTCGAAAAAACGTTCCTTCAGTGCGGTGGTGCGGCATTGCCGCCGCCAGCCGCTGTCACCAGGCGGTTGCGTGCCCGCCCCATCAGCTCCTCGCGCTCATCCTCTGTCAATCCGCCCCACACGCCGTACGGTTCCCGCACCGCCAGCGCGTGTGCCGCGCACTGTGCGCGGACCGGGCACCTCATGCAGACCTCCTTGGCCGAGTTCTCGCGAGCGCTTCGAGCCGCACCGCGCTCGCCCTCCGGATGGAAGAAGAGCGAGCTGTCCACCCCGCGGCAGGCAGCCAGCAGCTGCCAGTCCCACAAATCCGCGTTCGGTCCGGGAAGGCGGGAGAAATCTGCCATTGCGTGACCCCTTGCAGCCGTTTCGAGCGGATACGGTGCCCATGACCGTACAACTACGATCTAACGAGATGAAAATATGACCCATTGCGAATCTAGCTTCAGACACCAGCACATGGGAAGAAATAGGGCCGAACGGGGCATGGTTGTGACGAAAGGTTGCAGGTCTCCCGCGCGTGCTCTCGCCGTGTCCGTGCCCTCACGTAGAGTGCTCAAGATGGCATACAGCCCCGTAACTCTTTCGGGTGACCGTCGTTGAGAGTGCGGAGGCGGTTGAAAACACAAGCGCTCGGGCAGGCGTCCGAGACGGTCGACCGCACAGGTGACGATTCGTACCAGCCTGGAGGCACAAGGTGACGCGCATCAGCTGCGGAGGGCGGCCATGACTTCCGTCCTCGTCTGCGACGACTCCCCGCTTGCCCGAGAGGCGCTCCGCCGCGCGGTCGCGACCGTGCCCGGCGTCGAGCGCGTGACGACTGCGGCCAACGGCGAGGAAGTCCTCCGCCGCTGGGGCGCCGACCGATCCGACCTCATTCTCATGGACGTGCGCATGCCCGGCCTGGGCGGCGTGGAGACAGTCCGTCGACTGCTGTCCGCCGACCCCGGTGCGCGGATCATCATGCTGACCGTCGCCGAGGACCTGGACGGCGTCGCGCTAGCCGTCGCGGCCGGCGCCCGCGGCTACCTGCACAAGGACGCCTCGCGCGCCGAGCTGCGCGCCACGGTCACGCAGGCCCTCGCCGACCCGACCTGGCGGCTCGCCCCGCGCCGGCTGCGCTCCGCGGAGATGGGGGCGGCGCCCACCCTCACCGCACGGGAGATCCAGGTCCTGGAGGGTATGAGCCACGGCCGCTCGAACGCCGAGATCGGCCGGGAACTGTTCCTCTCCGAGGACACCGTGAAGACGCACGCCCGGCGGCTGTTCAAGAAGCTCGGCGCCTCGGACCGCGCACACGCGGTGGCGCTCGGCTTCCGGTGGGGCCTGGTGCGCTGAGCTCTGCGCCGGGATGCGGGCCGCCGACCGCCACGTCGGATGCCGTGCGGGGGCGCACCGGAGCGTGGCCCGCCCGCGCGGCGGCCCACCCGGGCCGCGCTCGCCGGCACGGCAGGGCGCCGCAGTGGGCGCCCCGTCGAGCAGCGGGTGCACGCACCTCCGCCGCAGCGCCGGTGCCCGGAGACGCACGGGTCCCCGGGACCGCCCGGGCGCCGCACGGTCCGTGGGACCCCGAAGCCCCGCCGGTCCGACAGGGACGCGGCCCGTCGTGGCGGGCCCCGGATCGTTGTGCGCCACGGAGGCCGCGGGAGGTGTGCGGGCTCCCGGCCCCCTCCGCGGCGACGCCCTCCGGGCCGCCGGCCGCCTCACGACGGTGCGACGGCCGCGTGCGGTGGACTCGCCGCCGACGGTGAGATCTCCGCCGACGGTGAGATCTCCGCGGACGGTGAGATCTCCGCGGACGGTGAGATCACCGCGGACGGAGGAGTCCTTGCGGTCGGTGGGGTCCTTGCGGTCGGTGGGGTCGTTGCGGATGGTGAGGCGGCCGCGGGGTATGCGGTGGCCGTGGACGCAGCGACGGCGGCGGGCCGGGCGGTGGCTTCGCCGGTTGCGGCGCTCACGGGCCGGGCAGTGGCCCGGACAGTGCGGCGGCCCTGCACGAGGAAGCCTCCTGGAGCGGCCGCGTCCGCCGCCCGGCGGGTTACTCCGGGCGGCCCCGGAGGCGCCCCGAGCGCCCGGTCGGGCGGACCTCTCGCAGAGCCCGCCGGATGGCCGCTGCTCGTTTCCCCGCGGATGCCGCATCCTTGAGGTGTGGAGTTCCTCGGGGACGAGTCGGTCGAGCGGAAGGGGAGGGCGCAGGGGATGAGTTCCAGCGCACCTGCTCATAACGCTTCAGTGCACAAGGACGGGCGTGGCGCCACGGACCGCGCGGGCGCAGGGCACCATGGTCGGATGCGTGACGACGAGGCGGCCACCCCTGCCCAGGGGCCGATCGGCGCACTCGTGCACCGTGCCGTCGACGGTGATGAGCAGGCCACGCACGACCTGCTCGCCCACGTCCACCCGCTGGCGCTGCGCTACTGCCGCACCCGGCTGTCCCGGCTGCCCGGCGACGCCCGCCACTTCGTCGAGGACCTCGCCCAGGAGGTCTGCGTCGCGGTCCTGCTCGCACTGCCCCGCTACCGCGACACCGGCCGCCCCTTCGAGGCGTTCGTCTTCGCCATCGCCGCGCACAAGGTCGCCGACCTGCAGCGGGCCGCCATGCGCCACCCCGGCTCCACGGTCGTACCGTCCGACGAGATGCCCGAGCGTCCCGACGACTCGCTCGGCCCCGAGGAGCGGGCCCTGCTCAGCAGCGACGCCGAATGGGCGAAGAAACTCCTGGCCAACCTGCCCGAGAACCAGCGGGAGCTGCTGCTGCTGCGTATCGCCGTGGGGCTCACCGCCGAGGAGACGGGGCAGATGTTGGGAATGTCACCCGGCGCGGTCCGGGTCGCCCAGCACCGCGCGCTGAACCGCCTGCGCGCACTCGCAGAGCAGTAACCGCACCTTCGTTGAACAGGCGGCCACCCGTTCCCGTACGAACACACGAAGCCGGAACCGGTCCCGGGCCGTGGAATGAGACGGCCCGACTTCCCGTTAGCATGGACATCCGCACCGAGCAAGGCCATATGGGGAAGGTGTCATGACTGCAAACGTCGACGGAGTGCCCGGTAAATTCGCCACCCTCGGGCTCACGTACGACGACGTGCTGCTGCTGCCGGGCGCATCCGACGTGCTCCCCAACGCGGTCGACACCTCGTCCCGCATCTCCCGCAACGTCCGGGTCAACATCCCGATGCTGTCCGCGGCGATGGACAAGGTCACCGAGTCGCGGATGGCGATCGCCATGGCACGTCAGGGCGGCGTCGGCGTCCTGCACCGCAACCTCTCCGTCGAGGACCAGGTCAACCAGGTCGACCTGGTCAAGCGCTCCGAGTCCGGCATGGTGGCCAACCCGATCACCATCCACCCGGACGCCACGCTGGCCGAGGCCGACGAGCTGTGCGCCAAGTTCCGCATCAGCGGAGTCCCGGTGACGGACGCCGAGCGCAAGCTGCTCGGCATCGTCACCAACCGTGACATGGCCTTCGAGACGGACCGCTCCCGCCGGGTGCGCGAGGTCATGACGCCCATGCCGCTGGTGACCGGCAAGGTCGGCATCTCCGGCCCCGACGCCATGGAACTGCTGCGCCGGCACAAGATCGAGAAGCTTCCCCTGGTCGACGACCAGGGCGTCCTCAAGGGCCTGATCACGGTCAAGGACTTCGTGAAGGCCGAGCAGTACCCCAACGCCGCGAAGGACGCCAAGGGCCGCCTGCTCGTCGGCGCCGCCGTGGGCGCCAGTCCGGAGGCCCTGGAACGCGCCCAGGCCCTCGCCGCAGCCGGTGTCGACTTCCTGGTCGTCGACACCTCGCACGGCCACAACAGCAACGCGCTCGACTGGATGGCGAAGATCAAGTCGAGCGTGGACGTCGACGTGATCGGCGGGAACATCGCCACCCGGGACGGCGCCCAGGCGCTGATCGACGCCGGAGTCGACGGCATCAAGGTCGGTGTCGGACCGGGCTCCATCTGCACCACCCGCGTGGTCGCCGGTATCGGCGTCCCGCAGGTCACCGCGATCTACGAGGCCGCCCTCGCCGCGCGCGCCGCGGGGGTCCCGGTGATCGGCGACGGCGGCCTGCAGTACTCCGGGGACATCGGCAAGGCCCTCGCCGCCGGTGCCGACTCGGTCATGCTGGGCAGCCTCCTCGCCGGCTGCGAGGAGTCCCCGGGCGAGCTGCTGTTCATCAACGGCAAGCAGTTCAAGTCGTACCGCGGCATGGGCTCCCTGGGCGCCATGCAGTCCCGCGGCCAGGGCCGCTCCTACTCCAAGGACCGCTACTTCCAGGCGGACGTGGCCTCCGACGACAAGCTCGTCCCCGAGGGCGTGGAAGGCCAGGTCCCCTACCGCGGCCCCCTCTCCAACGTCCTCCACCAGCTCGTCGGCGGCCTGCGCCAGACCATGGGCTACGTGGGCGCCACCACCGTGTCGGAGATGGAGTCCAAGGGCCGCTTCGTGCGGATCACCTCGGCGGGTCTGAAGGAGTCCCACCCGCACGACATCCAGATGACGGTCGAGGCACCCAACTACAGCAACAAGAAGTGAGGCACGCGCGGGCGTGACGCGCGCCCGAGCGACACCTGACGGCCGACAACGGCGGCCCCGGCACCCTCCGGGGCCGCCGTTGTCGTACCCGTCGGGGATACTGGAAGGCGCTGCAACGCATCAGGGAAAGGCCACAGACGTGACTGAGATCGAGATCGGGCGCGGCAAGCGCGGCCGCCGGGCGTACGCCTTCGACGACATCGCCGTCGTTCCCAGCCGCCGTACGCGGGACCCGAAGGAGGTCTCGATCGCCTGGCAGATCGACGCCTACCGGTTCGAGCTGCCGTTCCTGGCCGCCCCCATGGATTCGGTCGTCTCCCCGGCCACCGCGATCCGCATCGGCGAGCTCGGCGGCCTCGGCGTGCTGAACCTCGAAGGCCTGTGGACGCGGTACGAGGATCCGCAGCCGCTGCTCGACGAGATCGTCGGGCTGCCCGACGAGACGGTGGCGCGCCGACTCCAGGAGATCTACGCCGCTCCCATCAAGGAGGAGCTGATCGGGCAGCGCATCAAGGAGGTGCGCGACTCCGGCGTCGTCACCGCCGCCGCGCTGTCCCCGCAACGCACCGCGCAGTTCTCCAAGGCCGTCGTCGACGCGGGCGTGGACATCTTCGTCATCCGCGGCACGACGGTGTCGGCGGAACACGTCTCGCACTCGCACGAGCCGCTGAACCTGAAGCAGTTCATCTACGAACTCGACGTGCCCGTGATCGTCGGCGGCTGCGCCACCTACACCGCCGCCCTGCACCTGATGCGCACCGGCGCGGCCGGCGTCCTCGTCGGCTTCGGCGGCGGCGCCGCGCACACCACGCGCAACGTGCTCGGCATCCAGGTCCCCATGGCGACCGCGGTGGCGGACGTGGCGGCCGCCCGCCGCGACTACATGGACGAGTCCGGCGGCCGGTACGTGCACGTGATCGCCGACGGCGGTGTCGGCTGGTCCGGCGACCTGCCCAAGGCGGTCGCCTGCGGCGCCGACTCGGTGATGATGGGCTCTCCGCTGGCCCGCGCCACCGACGCGCCCGGCAACGGCCACCACTGGGGCATGGAGGCCGTCAACGAGGAGCTGCCGCGCGGCCAGAAGGTCCACCTCGGCACCGTCGGCACCATGGAGGAGATCCTCACGGGTCCCTCCCACTCGCCCGACGGCTCGATGAACTTCTTCGGCGCGCTGCGCCGCGCCATGGCCACGACCGGCTACAGCGAGCTCAAGGAGTTCCAGCGGGTCGAGGTGACGGTGGCCGACTCGCAGCACCGCCGCTGAGGCCGCTCCGACGCACACCGGCCGCCGCGGACCCGTGCCGCGGCGGCCGGTGTGCCGTCCCGGTCGGTTTCGGAGTCGGTGCGCCGCCCGGGTCGGTTTCGGATTCGGTGCGCCGTTCCGGCCGGTTTCGGAGCCGGTGTGTTGCCGGGTCGGTCTCAGAGCCGGTGTGCCGCCCCGGTCGGTGTGGCGCCCCTGGTGTCCAGCAGTAGCTGCGCCTTCACCGACAACCCCTGCAGGTCGTACGTCCGGTGCTGCTGGAGCAGGATCGTCAGGTCGGCGCCGGCCGCTGCCTCGTAAAGCGAGTCCGCGCGGGGTACCGGCCGGTCCAGGACGCTCCACGACGGCACGTGCGGGTCGTGGTAGCTGACGGCGGCGCCGAGCTGCATCAGGCCCGTCGCGATCTCCTCCGCGGGCGCGCCCTGCCGGTCGGGGAGGTCCGCCTTGTAGGTGACGCCGAGCAGCAGCACGCGGGCCCCGCGGGCCGACTTGCCGTGCTCGTTGAGCAGGGCGGCGGCGCGCTGGACGACGTAGCGGGGCATCCGTCCGTTGACCTGCTGGGCCAACTCGACCATGCGCAGTCCCCGGCCGCCCCCCTGCCCGGTCAGGTCCTGCGGCACGGTGTGGCCGCCGACGCCGGGGCCCGGGCGGAAGGCCTGGAAACCGAAGGGCCTGGTCTCCGCGCAGCGGATGACGTCCCACAGATCGACGCCCAACTCGTGGCAGAGGACGGCCATCTCGTTGACGAGCGCGATGTTGACATGGCGGTAGTTGGTTTCCAGTAGCTGCACGGTCTCGGCTTCGCGCAGGCCGCGCGCCCGTACCACCTTGTCGCTGATCCGGCCGTAGAAGGCGGCGGCCGACTCGGTGCAGGCCGGGGTGAGGCCGCCGATGACCTTCGGGGCGGTGACCAGGGCACCGCGGTCGCCGGGGTCCACCCGGCTGGGTGAGTGGGCCAGATGGAAGTCGCGCCCCGCGCGCAGACCGGAGCCCGCCTCCAGGAGCGGCCGCAGGAAGTCCTCCGTCGTGCCGGGGGGCACGGGGGACTCGAGAACGACGGTGGTGTGCGGGCGCAACCGGGCGGCGAGGGTGCGGGCCGCGGACTCCACCTGGCCGAGGTCCAGGCCGCCGTCGGGGGCGCGCGGGGTGGGCGCGCAGATGACGGCGGTGCGCACCCGGCCGAGTTCGGCGGCACCGGTGGCCTGGCGGAATCCGCGGGCGAGCATGCGGCGCAGTTCTGCTGGGCTGAGCGAACCGGTCTCCGGGCCGGTCCGGTAGCCGACGGTGGGGATGCCGGCGGCGACGGCGGCCTGGGCCAGGGGCAGTCCGAGCGGGCCGAGTCCGATGACGGCGAGATCTGCGGGCATGGCGTGGGCCGTCCTTCCCAGTAGCCGAAGCGGGACAGGTGGGCAAGCCCGGTGGTAAGGACGGGCTAGCGCTCTGTCAGACTAAGAGTAAATATGACCGATATGCGGTATTGGGTCGCCTGGTTTCGGCGAGTGTTGTGCCGGGGGAGGGGACGGGGCCCGAGTTGCCGCGAGTGCCCTGCCGGGCGCGGGCGCGGAGCCCGGATGCGGCCGGCGTCGCGCCGGGCTGCGGTGGGCGTCGGGCCGGGCTGCGGTAGGCGTCGGGCCGGGCTGCGGTAGGTGTCGCGCCGGGCTGCGTGGTGGGCGTCGCGCCGGGAGTGCCGGGCCGTTTCCGGCGGGCGCCGCGCCGAGAGTTCGGCAGGTGTTGTCCACGGGCCCGGGGGCGACTGGTGGCCGGAGCCGGGCGGGCCGGTCAGAATTTGGGCAGGGTGGAGGGGATCGGGTTTCGCCCGACGGGCGCGGCCGACGCCAAGGACCAGCGGGAGGCAGCGGTGAGGACAGCGACACTGGGGCCGGCGCAGCGTGCCGAGTCCCTCGCGGCGATGGCGGAGCGGGAACTGGACGTACTGGTCGTCGGAGGCGGAGTCGTCGGAGCCGGCACCGCGCTCGACGCCGTCACCCGCGGCCTGGCCACCGGGCTGGTCGAGGCCCGCGACTGGGCGTCGGGCACCTCCAGCCGGTCCAGCAAGCTCGTCCACGGCGGCCTGCGCTACCTGGAGATGCTCGACTTCGCGCTCGTCCGCGAGGCGCTCAAGGAGCGCGGGCTGCTCCTGGAACGGCTCGCCCCCCACCTGGTGAAGCCGGTGCCCTTCCTCTACCCGCTCCAGCACAAGGGCTGGGAGCGGCTGTACGCCGGTTCGGGCGTCGCACTCTACGACGCGATGTCGATGGCCCGCGGCCACGGCCGGGGCCTGCCCCTGCACCGCCACCTGAGCCGCCGCCACGCCCTGCGCGTGGCGCCCTGCCTGAAGAGGGACGCGCTGGTCGGCGCGTTGCAGTACTACGACGCCCAGATGGACGACGCCCGGTTCGTCGCCACCCTGGTGCGCACCGCCGCCTCCTACGGCGCGAAGACCGCCAACCGCGCCCGGGTCACCGGCTTCCTGCGGGAGGGCGCCCGGGTGGTCGGCGCCAGGGTGGAGGACGTCGAGGCCGGCGGGGAGTACGAGATCCACGCCAAACAGGTCGTCAACGCCACCGGAGTGTGGACCGACGACACGCAGGCGATGGTGGGGGAGCGGGGCCAGTTCCACGTCCGCGCCTCCAAGGGAATCCACCTCGTGGTGCCGCGCGACCGCATCCACTCCTCGACCGGGCTGATCCTGCGCACCGAGAAGTCCGTCCTGTTCGTCATCCCCTGGGGACGGCACTGGATCGTCGGCACCACCGACACGGGCTGGGACCTGGACAAGGCGCACCCCGCCGCCTCCAGCGCCGACATCGACTACCTCCTCGAGCACGTGAACTCGGTACTGGCGGTGCCGCTCACCCGCGACGACGTCGAGGGTGTGTACGCGGGACTGCGCCCGTTGCTCGCCGGCGAGTCCGACGCCACCAGCAAGCTGTCCCGCGAGCACACCGTCGCCCACCCCGCACCGGGCCTGGTCGTCGTCGCGGGCGGCAAGTACACCACCTACCGGGTGATGGCCAAGGACGCCGTCGACGAGGCGGTGCACGGGCTGGACCTGCGCGTCGCGGAGTGCGTGACCGAGGAGGTGCCGCTGCTGGGCGCGGAGGGCTACCGGGCGCTGTGGAACGCGCGGGCGCGGATCGCCGCCCGCACCGGCCTGCACGCGGTCCGCGTCGAGCATCTGCTCAACCGCTACGGGGCGATGGCCGAGGAGGTCCTGGACCTCGTCGCGGCCGACCCCTCGCTCGGCGAACCCCTGCACGCCGCCGACGACTACCTGCGCGCCGAGGTCGTGTACGCCGCCTCCCACGAGGGAGCCCGGCACCTGGACGACGTACTCACCCGGCGCACCCGCATCTCCATCGAGACCTTCGACCGGGGCACCCGCAGCGCCCGCGAGGCCGCCGAGCTGATGGCCCCGGTGCTCGGCTGGGACGAGGACCACATCGAACGCGAGGTCCGGCACTACGAGAAGCGGGTGGAGGCGGAGCGCGAGTCGCAGCGGCAGCCGGACGACCTGACGGCGGACGCGGCGCGGCTCGGCGCACCGGACATCGTTCCGCTGTAGGCGGGGCGGACCGGGCCCGCGGCGGTTGGTAGCCCTCGGTGGTTGGCGCGGGCCTGCGGGGCGCGGCGCGGGCCTGCGGGGTGCGGCGCGGGCCTGCGGGGTGCCGTGCGGGCCGGTGGGGTGCGGTGCGGGCCGGTGGGGTGCCGTGCGGGCCGGTGGGCGGCGCGGGCACGCCCCGTCCGCCTCCGGCTGCCTCGGGCGGGGCTCAGCACCGCTCTTTCACTCGAACGGGTGGGGCGAAGCGGGAGCGCCGCGTGCGGGCCGGACGTTGTCAACAGTGCGAGGGCAGAACTCGGCCGCGAGCAGTGCGGGTTCGAGACCGGGATCTGCGATCGCCGTCGTGTTCACCCGGAAGGTGAGGACGCGACGGCCGTCCGGTGTGGCAGCGCTCCGCACGTAGCTGCCGGCTATCCGGCCGTTGTGCCCCCACACCGTGATGCCGCACGGCAGCTTCAGCGGAAACAGGCCCATACCGTACGCGCCGTGTGCGGTCCGGGTGTCGAGCATCTCCCGCAGCATGCGCGGGGGCAGCAGTTCACCGCCGAGCAGTGCCGCGTAGAAGCGGTCCAGATCGGCGAGCGTGGTCACCAACTCACCCGCGGCCCCGGCCACCCGCGGGTCGAGCGCGGTGACGTCGGAGTTGTCGGCGGCATAGGCCAGGCCGTGCGGCGAAGGAAGCGAAGTGCGGTTCCCGGGGAAGGAGGTGCCGGACAGACCCAGCGGAGCGATGACGCGGCGTTCGGCCTCGGCGGCGTAGGTGCGGCCGGTGACCTGCTCGACCACCATGCCGAGCAGCACGTAGTTGGTGTTGGAGTACGAGAAGCGGCCGCGGTCGGCCGGAGGGTGGGTGAGAGCGAGACGGACGGCCTGCACGGGAGCGACGGGCACCGTCCCGCCGGTGATCCGGGCGAAGTCGTACAGGCCGCTGGTGTGGGTGAGCAGGCTGCGCAGGGTCAGCGCGCGCCCGTCGTGGCCCGCCCCCCGCACGAGTCCCGGCAGGTGCTGCTCCACCGTGTCCGACAGCGACAGCCTGCCCTCGGCGGCCAGTTGCAGGACGACCGTCGCGATGAACGACTTGGTGATGCTGCCGGCGCGGAAGTGGTCGCCGCGGGCGATGCCCGGACCGGTCGCGGCGAAGCGGGTACCACCGGACTCCTCCCGGACCAGCAGCGCCGCCGTGGCGACTCCGCGCCCGTCGACCAGCAGCGGGAGGACCGCGTCCCGCGACGGTGCCGACCCGGCGGGCGCGCTCGTCGTCGTGAGCACCAGGAACAGCAGGCAGAGGGGCCCGGCCCACAGCCTCCGTGGCAACGGCATCGTGACGCTCCTCCCGGTGTCGCGGGCCATCATGCAGGAGAACGGTCGCGTCGGCGCCCGCCGGGGTGTCCGGGCGGGGGCCCCGGAAGCGGCCCGCCGAAACCGTCTCCGCCCAGGAGCACCCTGGGTGCTCCGGCCACTTGTCCGGTGAGGGACAATGAAGGCTCTGTCGGGGCAGGTTGTTTGAGGGGACGCATGTCGGAGGCGGAGCGGGCGGGGACATCTCGTCAGGACAGTCGTCGGGACGCTCTTCAGGACAGGAGCGCGCGACTTCTCGCCGGGCGGTACCGGCTGGGCGACGTACTCGGCCGGGGCGGCATGGGCACCGTGTGGCGGGCCGAGGACGAGACGCTCGGGCGGACGGTCGCCGTCAAGGAGTTGCGGTTCCCGTCCAACATCGACGAGGAGGAGAAACGCCGGCTCATCACCCGGACCCTGCGTGAGGCGAAGGCCATCGCGAGGATCCGGAACCCCAGCGCGGTCACGGTCTTCGACGTGGTCGAGGAGGACGAC
This sequence comes from Streptomyces sp. MS06, assembly GCF_047200655.1. Taxonomy (NCBI): domain Bacteria; kingdom Bacillati; phylum Actinomycetota; class Actinomycetes; order Kitasatosporales; family Streptomycetaceae; genus Streptomyces; species Streptomyces sp. MS06. Next base: position 201,710 of record NZ_JBJZOJ010000001.1, on the reverse strand, counting down.
CGCCCCTGGATCGTGATGGAGCTGGTCGAGGGCAACTCGCTCGCCGAGGTCATCCGCGAGGACGGCCTGCTGGAGCCGAAGCGTGCCGCGGAGGTCGGGCTCGCGGTCCTCGACGTGCTGCGTTCGGCGCACCGCGAGGGCATCCTGCACCGGGACGTGAAGCCGTCGAACGTCCTGATCGCCGAGGACGGCCGGGTCGTGCTCACCGACTTCGGCATCGCCCAGGTCGAGGGCGACCCGTCCATCACCTCCACCGGCATGCTCGTCGGCGCGCCGTCCTACATCTCCCCGGAGCGGGCGCGCGGCCACAAACCCGGCCCGGCAGCCGACCTGTGGTCGCTGGGCGGTCTGCTGTACGCGGCGGTCGAGGGCGCACCCCCCTACGACAAGGGCTCCGCCATCGCCACGCTCACCGCCGTGATGACCGAGCCGCTCGAGGACCCCAAGAACGCCGGCCCGCTGAAGGACGTCATCCGCGGGCTGCTCACCAAGGACCCTGTCCAGCGGCTCGACGACGCCGGCGCCCGCAGGATGCTGGAGGCCGTGGTGCGCGCCCCCGGCTCGGAGAACCGGCCGGGCGAGGCGGCGGAGGCCACCCGGGTGGTACCGCTGCCGGCGCAGCCGGACTCCCCCGCGGAGCGGCTGCGCGGGGCGCTGCGCTCGGTACGCAGAGCGTCCACGGCGACGGCCCCGGCAGCCCCCGCCTCCACCTCCCGGTCGGCGGACGCCGACGGCAGCGCTTCCCCCGGCGGCACGGGCACCCCCGGCAGCACGGCCTCCCCCGGCGGTACGGGCACCCCCGGCGGTACGGGCTCCTCCGGCGGCCGTTCCGCCGCGGGGCCCGGCGCCGGGGCCGACCTCACCCCCGCGTCCGGTGCCGGAGCCGCGCCCGCCGACAGCGAGCGCGGCGAGCCGCAGCCCGGCAACGCCCCGGCCGGCAACCGCGCTTCCGGATGGCCGGTCGTGCCGCCGCCGGACCTCGACCTGCCGCCCCGCCCGGCGCCCAGGGCCCCGCTCACCGACGTCGTCCCCCGGCGCACCATGGTGATCATCGCGGTGGTCGTCGTGCTGGCGGTGCTGGGTCTGGTGCTCGGCCTGACGCTCGGCGGCGGCGACGCCGGTTCGGACGGCGCGCGGGCCGGTGGGCCCTCGAGCGCGGCGGCCGGCGCCGGACCCTCCGTCAAGGAGGACGGCGCCGACACCGCCGACGCGGACCGGGAAGCATCCCCCGCCGCCGGCGGCGGACCGGGCGCGGGTGCCGAGAACAGCGCCGACGCGACCGCTCCGGCCGCCGGCGCCGGCGGATCCGACACCGGCGGGTCCGCGGCCGCGACGACGTACCGGAGCCACCAGGGCTACTCGATCGGCCTGCCCGCGGGCTGGCGGTACCGGACCCACGACTCCGCGGGCGACCGGTTCACCGGTCCGAACGGGCAGAAACTCCTGGTCGCCTGGACCTCGGCGCCGAAGGGCGACCCGGTCGCCGACTGGCAGAACCAGGAGGGCTACATGAAGCTCTCGCAGTACCACCGGATACGAATAGAGAAGGTCGACTTCCACGGCTGGAACACGGCCGACTGGGAGTTCACCCACGTCTCGGGCGGGACGACGTACCGCACCGTCGACCGCGGCTTCGTCGTCGGCGACCACCTCGGCTACGCGCTGATGTACACGGCGAAGGCCGACGACTGGCAGGGTGAACTGCGCCGCGACACCTGGCGAACGCTGGGCGACACCTTCGTGCCGAAGAAGTGACGGGGGGCTCCCGCGCGGCCCGGGACACGGGACGCAGCGCGGGATCCCGCACCGGATCGCGCATCCTCTCTTTGCGGGTTGCCTCAGGCACGTATCGTGAATGCCCACGGACCGTACGCATCCGGCGGGAAGAGCGGAACGGTACGTGTGTCGAACGGAACTGACCGACCGTGCGGCCGGGGGAGGCAACGTGGACGACTACGCGGGACGAGTGCTCGCCGACCGCTACCGCCTGCCGCTGCCGGCCTCCGACGAGTACGAACTCACCGAGACTCCGGCCTTCGACACCTACAGCGGGCAGGAGGTCCTGGTCCGGCAGGTGCCGCTGCCCGAGGTCGTCGAGGCGGAGGTGCTCGACGCGGAAGGGCATCCCGAGGGCTTCACCGCACGGGACCACGCGGCCCGGCGGCCGGCCCCACGCGGTCGCCCCGACCCGCGCCGGAACCCGGACCCCGCGGTCCGGCGCGCGGTGGACGCCGTGCAGGCCGTCGCCCGGATCCCCGACCACCCGCGGCTGGACCAGGTCTTCGACGTGTTCGCCGAGGGCGGCTCGCTGTGGATCGTGAGCGAGGCGGTGGCCGCGAGGTCACTGGCCGAACTGCTCGGCGAGCGGCCGCTGACCCCGTACCGTGCCGCCGAGGTCGCCTCCGACGTGCTGACCGCACTACGGGTGCTGCACGCCCACGGCTGGGTGCACCGCAACGTCACCGCCCGGACCGTGCTGGTCTGCGACGACGGGCGGGTCCTGCTCACCGGCCTCGCTGCCGGGGCCGCTGAGGAAGCCCTGTGCGGCTACGACCCGGTGCCCGCCCTGGACGACGGCGACCCCGGTCCCGCCGAGGGCACCCCGCCCGCCTCCGCTCCGAACGGCGTCGCCGCATCCGCCGCGGCCCCGCCGTCCGCCGCGGCGGACGCCGCGAGCCCGCCCGCGGGCCCCCTCGCGCGCACCGCGCCCCCGAGAGCCCCCGGGGGTGCCGGGCCCGAGGACGCGGAGGCGGCACGGAGGGCCGCCATCCAGGCGCGGGTGGCGCGCACTCCGCCGGTCTCCGGCGGCGGCGCGGCGGACGGCGCGCCGGCCGCCCTCGCCCCCCGCCCGGCGGGCCCCGGTGAGGTCCGGGACGCCCGGGACGTCCGGGCCGCACGGGCCGGTGCGATCGCCGCCTACCGGGCGGGTGCACGGGCCGCGGCCCGGGTCCAGGAGGCTCAGCCCGGACAGACCGCCCGGCAGGACGGCCGGACGGCGCTGCCCGGCGGGCGCCCGGCCGTCGGCCCGGACCCCCGGCACCCCGACGAACGGCCCCGGTCCCCGCTGCCGCCCTCCGCGGCCCCCGCGCCCGGCTCCGCCCCCGCGCTACCGGCGGGGTGGGCGGCAGCCCCCGACGGCGCCGCCCCCGGCACCCGGCTCGGCCCGGTTCCGGCCCCCGCGGCCCCGGGGGAGACGCCGGCGGGCGGATCCGGCCCGGGAGGGGACACCGCGGGCCGTCACGGTCCGGGCCCCTCCGCCGCCGTCGAGGTGTCCCGGCCGCGGCAGCCCGCCGGCTGGGACGCCCCGGAGCCCGGCGCCACCGCCCGGCGCGGCCCCACCACCGCTCTCGCCGCCGAGCGTGCCCGGCAGGCCCGGATGACCCTGGTGGGGGCGGTCACCGAGCGGTGGGCACCCGAACAGGCCGGCCCCGTCCACGACAACTGGCAGCTTGCCGCGCCGATCGGGCCGGCCACCGACCTGTGGGCGCTGGGCGCACTGCTGTTCCGGTCGGTGCAGGGCCACGCGCCGTACCCGGAGGAGTCCACCGCCGAACTGGTGCAGATGGTGTGCGCCGAGCCGCCCGCCTTCGCCGAGGAGTGCGGGCCGCTGAGGCCGGTCGTCGAATCGCTGCTGCGCCAGGACCCCACCGAGCGGCCCGACGTCGAGGAACTGCGCGGCTGGCTGCGTTCGCTGGTGCGCTCCGCGCCCGAGCCGGACGCGGGCGCGCACATCGTCTCCGCGCCGCCCGCCGACACCGGCCGGCTGCCCATCCTGCGCCGCCGGGGCGAACTGGTGCGCAGGCGGCGGGCCGGGCTGCCCGCGACCAACCCGCACGGGCGCCACAAGAGGGCCCGCAACCAGCCGCGTTCGCCGCGCCGTCTGGGCCGGGCGCTGCTCCTGCTGGTCCTGCTCGGGCTGGCGGCGGCGGTCGCCTACGCCATGCTGTTCATGCCACGGTCCGACCGGGAGGGGGCGGCCGGTGCCGCCCGGGCCGCCGCGGGCGCCGCCGACCCGGTCGGCTCGCAGCCCGCGCCGGGCGGCGGCGACGGGCCCGGCCCCTCGGCCTCCGGGCACCCCTCGGCCGACTCCTCCTCGTCCACCGGGGACTCCGAGGGCCCGTCGTCCGCGGACGGTTCGACACAGACCCAGACCAACGGTGCCGAACTGCCCGACGGGTTCACGCTGCGCGACGACCCGGCCGGCTTCCGGGTGGCCGTGGCGAACGGCTGGACCCGCGCCCCGAAGAACGGCAGCGGACAGGTCGTCTACACGCACGGGCACTTCGAGCTGATCGTCGTCCCCGGGCGGGACGGCACGGACGCCTACGGGAGCGACCCGATGGTCTACCAGCGCGAGCACGAACGCGAACTGCAGCCCTACCGCGCCTCCTCCTGGGCCACCGCCACCGGGCTGAAGACCATTCAGGTCGGCGGACGCACCATGGCCGAGGGCCAGTTCACCTGGACCGGCACCGACGGCCGGGAGCTGTTCGTGCGCAACCTGGCGCTGCTGATCGACGGCCGCTACCACGTGGTGCAGGTCCGCGGTCCGGAGGCCGAACGGGACGAGGTCACACGGCTCTACGAGCAGGCCGCGGCCTCGTACCGGCCGGTCGGCCGAGCGGGGCGGTGACGCGCCGCAGCCGGTCGAACGGCCGAGGTGACGGCGGTTCCCGCCGCTCGCAGCGACCGTGTAAGGCAACCGTCACAGTGCGGTCACCGTGGCACCCCGCCGGTTCCCCGCGAACAGGCCGATGCCTAGTCTGACCCTGTCAAGAGCATTGCGGGGCAACGTGAATCAGATGCAGGGCCGGCTTCTCGCGGGCCGCTACCGGCTGGCCGACCCGATCGGCAGCGGCGGCATGGGCCGCGTGTGGCACGCACACGACGAGTTGCTGAGCCGCGCGGTCGCGATCAAGGAGCTGACCGCCTCGCTCTACGCCTCGGAGGGCGACCGGGCGGTCCTGCTGGCGCGTACCCGTTCGGAGGCGCGGGCCGCCGCGCGCATCAACCACTCGGCCGTCGTCACCGTGCACGACGTGCTCGAACACGACGGCCGGCCGTGGATCGTGATGGAACTCGTCGAGGGCGGCTCCCTCGCCGACACCGTCAAGGAGCAGGGCCGCGTCGAGCCGGCCGAGGCGGCACGCATCGGCATGTGGGTGCTGCGTGCCCTGCGCGCCGCGCACACGGCCGGCGTCCTGCACCGCGACGTCAAGCCCGGCAACGTCCTCCTCGGCCACGACCGCCGCATCCTGCTGACCGACTTCGGCATCGCGCAGATCGAGGGCGACAGCACCATCACCCGGACCGGCGAGGTCATCGGCTCGGTGGACTACCTCGCCCCGGAGCGCGTCCGCGGCAACGCCCCCGGTCCCGCCTCCGACCTGTGGGCCCTGGGCGCCACGCTCTACACGGCGGTGGAGGGCAGGTCGCCCTTCAGGCGGACCTCGCCGCTGTCGACCATGCAGGCGGTCGTCGAGGAGGAGGCGGAGGTACCCCGGCACGCCGGCCCGCTCGCTCCGATCATCTCCGCACTGCTCCGCAAGGACCCGGCCACCCGGCCCGACGCGGCCGAGGCCGAGCAGATGCTCGCCGAGGCGGCGGAGGGCCGCAACCCGCGCGCCGCGCAGGCGTACGTCCCCACGGAGCACGCTCCACTGCGCGGGCCGGCGGGAGGTGTTCCCCCCACGGGCCCGACGTCGGTGTACGGAACCGGCACCGGATTCCCGCCCGGAACCGGGTCCACCGGGCCGTCCTACGGTGGAACCGGGTCCACCGGGCCGTCCTACGGTCCGGCGGCACCCGGCGGCCCGGGAACGCCCGCAGGTACACCCGCGGGGGCAGGGGCATCCGGGGGAGCGGGACTTCCGGGGGGAACGGGGGGAACGGGGGGAACGGGACGGACAGGGGCACCCGGCGGGCCCGGTACTGCCGCTCCGGGGCCGCCGTACCGGCCGGGCGACGGCGTCTACGGCCCGTACGGCCCCGCCGGAGGAGCGCCGCCCGCCGGCCCTGCCGGGCGGACGCCCCGCACCGGCCCCACGACCCCGCCGCCGGCCCCGCGCCGCCGGGGCCGGCGCCTGCGGATCCTCGCACTCGTCGTCGCGGTCGCCGCCGTGGTCGGCGCGGGCACCGCGGTCGTGCTGCAGCAGTGGGACCGGGACCGCACCGGCCGCGGCGGCCCGACGGGCTCACCGTCCGTGTCGGCGTCGGCCACCGGAAGCCCGCACCCCGCGTCGGCGGGCGGCACCGTCCCCGACGGCTGGCACTCCGTCACCGACCCCCTCGGCTTCCAACTCGCCCTGCCGGACGGCTGGCAACGGCAGGTCTTCAGCCAGTCCGGAGACCTCACCCAGATCGACTACACACCCGACGGCGGCGAGCACTTCCTCCGCGTCGCCATCGACAAGTCGCCGGACTTCGCCGACCCCAACCTGCACCAGCTCGACCTGGAGGAGCAGCTCCAACGGCTGGTCGACTACGCGCGCGTGACCCTGAAGCCGAACACCTACCGCGACCGGCCCGCCTCGCTGTGGGACTACACCTGGACCGCGCTGGCGAAGGACACCGAGTTCCCCGGACCGCGCCGGGCCACCGACGAGACGTACATCGACCGGGACGGCACCGAGTACGCCCTGTACATGTCCGCACCCGCGAAGGACTGGGAGACCGCACGGAAGCAGTTCACGACCGTGCTGCAAACCTGGCAACCGCACGTGTGACGCCGCGTGGTTGGCCGGACGACGCCCCGGAGGCGGGCGGTCCGGTGCGGCATGATGGGGCGCATGGGGACCGAGGGGGACGACGTCCGTGTGATAGCGGGCCGTTACCGGCTGGAGGCCCGGCTGGGGCGCGGCGGCATGGGGATCGTGTGGCGGGCCACCGACGAACTGCTCGGCCGGCGCGTCGCGGTGAAGGAGATCCTCCTCGACGAGGGCCTCGACGCGGCCCGGGCGCGGCGCCAGCGCGACCGGACGCTGCGGGAGGCGCGCGCGGTCGCCCAGCTCCGCCATCCGCACATCATCGTCGTGCACGACGTCGTGGCGGACGTGGCGGGGGAGTTCCGCGTCGGCGTGCACGGCGACGGTGCCGCGGCGGCCCGTGGGGACACCGCCGGGGACGTCGTGGAGAACGTCGTGGAGCACGGCGGACGCCTGTACATCGTCATGGAGTTGATCGAGGGCGGTTCGCTGGCGGACCGGGTGGCCCGGCACGGCCCCGTGGACCCCCCGGAGGCCGCCCGCATCGGACTGGCCCTGCTGGGGGCGCTGCGTGCGGCGCACCGGGCCGGGGTACTGCACCGCGACATCAAACCGGCCAACGTCCTGGTCGAGTCCGGCACCGGGCGCGTCGTCCTCACCGACTTCGGGATCGCGCAGGTCGCGGGTGCCACCACACTCACCGAGACGGGCTCCTTCGTCGGCTCGCCCGAGTACACCGCACCCGAGCGGATGTCCGGCGCCAGGACCGGGCCGGAGTCCGACCTGTGGTCGCTCGGTGCGCTGCTGTGCACGGCGCTCAGCGGCGAGTCGCCCTTCCGGCGCGACTCGCTCGGCGGCATCCTGCACGCCGTCGTCACCGCCGAGATCCGCACGCCCCCGCAGGCCGAGCCGCTGCTGCCGCTCGTGCGGGGCCTGCTGGAACGGGACCCGGACCTGCGGTTGGACGCGGAGCCGGCGGAGCGCATGCTGCAGACCTTCCTGGACACCGGCCGCCTGCCGGCGCCGACGACTCCCGGACCGCTCCGCCGGGAGGCCGGACGGCCTGCGGCGACCGGGTACCCGGTCGCGGAGCGCGGCCTGCCGGGGCCGGCGGCTCCGGCGGTCCCGCGGCGCGGGTGGGGCCGGTCCCCGCGGAGTGTGCTGGTGGCCGTGCTGCTGGTCGCCGCGATGGCCGGGGCGGGGGCGTCGGCGGTCGCACTGCTGGTGCACCGGGGCGGCGGCGGGGGCGGAACACCGACGCCGCCGGCGACCACGTCCACGGCTCCCGCCGGGTCCACCACCGGCACTCGCGGCCCCGGCAGCCCCGCGGCCGGGCCGAGCGGCGGCCGCTCCCCCTCCCCCGCCGGACGCACCACCGCCCCGTCCGGCTTCCGCCTCGCCGACGACCCGGCCGGGTTCAGCCTCGCCGTGCCGGACGGCTTCACCCGAAGCGTGCAGGGCGACCGCGTCGTGTACCTGTCGCCGGGCGGCGCCGCCCGCGGCCAGACCGCAGGGACGTTCCGCCTCGGAGTCAAGGTCGCCGCCCCGGAACCGGGCGGCCCATTCGTCGTGCTGCGGCGGGCGGACGCGGCCGGCCCCGACACCAATCCCGGATACCGCGACGGCCGGGTCACCGGTACCCGCCACCGGGGGCATCCGGCCGCACTCTGGGAGTTCACCTGGAACGGTTTCAGCGCCGCGGAGGGGCCGCGGCACACCTACGACCTGTCGTGGGAGGAGGGCGGCCGGATGTACGACGTGTGGGTGTCCGCGCCGGTCGGGAAGGTGCGGGAGGCCCGGGAGTACTTCGACGTGGCGGTGGACACCTTCACGCGCGGGTGAGGCGGGCGGGTCCGGAGGAGACCGCGCGCGGCGCCGCCCGGCGACCGCTCGACGCCGGGGTCCGGGGAGCACTCGCGTCCGGTCCGGGGGAGCACCCGCGTCCGGTCCTGGAGCGTCCGCGGCCGCCCGGGACCTGCCGCGTTCCGCCCGCGGCGCACCCGATTTTCCTCGTGGCGCCGATTGCCACTGGGAAACGCCCTGATCAGCGCTTTTGTTGCCAGTGATCACTGGCGTCATGTGAGTGCCCGGTGAAGCTGCGTTACCGACGGGTACCCAAAGTCCTCCCGCCGTCATACCCTGCGGCTCATGACGGACTCGCAGGCCCCGGCACCGACCGGCCCCGGCACCCCCGAGGGCACCGGCACCAACCCCCTCGCCCCCGCGCCCGCAGGCGCCCGCACCGCCGCCGACGTGGTCACCCCGGCGCTGGTCGCGCGCCTCACCAAGGGCGTGGCCGGCTCCGGTCGTACCGCCAACCACACCCCGTTCACCGGCGACAAGCTCGCCGACCTGCCCGAGTCCACTCCCGAGGACGTGGCCGGGGCCTTCGAAGCGGCCCGCGCCGCCCAGTCCGTCTGGGCGCGCACCCCGCTCCGCCGGCGCGCGGCGGTCCTGCTCCGCTTCCACGACCTGGTCCTCGAGCGGCAGGCCGAGGTGCTGGACCTGATCCAGTTGGAGACCGGCAAGGCCCGACTGCACGCCCACGAGGAGGTGCAGGCGGTCGCCGTCGCGGCCCGCCACTACGGCCGCCGCGCCGCCGCCTACCTGCGTCCGAAGCGGCACACCGGCGCCGTGCCGGTCCTCACCCGGGTCACCGAGCTGCGCCACCCGCGTGGAGTGGTCGGCCAGATCGCCCCCTGGAACTACCCCCTGGAGCTGTCGGTCGGCGACGCGCTGCCCGCCTTCGTCGCGGGCAACGCCGTGGTGATGAAGCCGGACACCGAGACCTGCCTGACCGCCCTGTGGGCCCGCGACCTGCTGATCGAGGCGGGACTGCCGCCCGCCGTCTTCCAGGTCGTCATCGGCGACGGACCGGTCGTCGGCCCGGCGGTCGTCGAGCACGCCGACTACGTGTCCTTCACCGGTTCCACCCGCACCGGCCGCGAGGTCGCCGGGCGCGCGGCCGCCCGCCTGGTCGGCGTCTCCCTCGAACTCGGCGGCAAGAACGCCATGCTGGTCCTGGACGACGCCGACGTGGACAGGGCCGCGGCGGGCGCCGTCCGCGCCTGCTTCTCCTCGGCCGGCCAGTTGTGCATCTCCATCGAGCGGCTGTACGTCCACGCGTCGGTCGCGGACGCGTTCCTCGACCGGTTCGCCGCCCGCACCAGGGCGATGCGGCTCGGCACCTCCCTCGCCTACGGCGCCGACATGGGCTCTCTGGTGGGCGAACGCCAACTGGAGACGGTCGCCCGCCACGTGGAGGAGGCCGTCGCCAAGGGCGCGCGGGTGCTCGCGGGCGGGGTGGCCCGCCCCGACGTCGGCCCCTACTTCTACGAACCGACGATCCTCGACGGAGTGGCGGAGCCGATGGCGGTCTGTACGGAGGAGACCTTCGGCCCGGTCGTCTCCGTGTACCGCTTCACCACCGACGACGAGGCGGTCGACCACGCCAACGCCACCCCGTACGGACTGAACTCCTCGGTGTGGACGAAGGACGCCCGCCGCGGGCACGAGGTCGCCGCCCGCCTGCGCAGCGGCACGGTGAACGTCAACGAGGGCTACGCCTCCGCCTACGGCAGCGCCCAGTCCCCGATGGGCGGCATGAAGGACTCCGGGCTCGGCCGCCGCCACGGCTCCGAGGGCCTCCTCAAGTACACCGAGGCCCAGACGGTGGCCCAGCAGCGGCTGCTCCCCATGGCCCCGTCGCTCGGTATGGACGACGAGCGGTACGCGGCGTTCATGAGCAGGAGCCTCCGGCTGATGAAGGCACTCCGTTTCCGCTAGGGAGCTTTGCGAAGGCCCGGCCCGGCACCCGCGCCGCCCGCCCGGCTCTCGTCGCACCGGACGCCGAGGGCACCGCACGGGACCTTCCGGGCACCCGCTGGACCACACCGACGCCGGTCGTCCCGTACCGGTTCCGACCGAGGAGAGCACGTGTCACAGGAGCACTCAGCCCCCGTCCGGGCACCCGCGCAGGCGCCGGTCCAGGACGACGACGAGGGCTACGACTACGACGTCGTCATCGTGGGCTCGGGCTTCGGCGGCTCGGTCTCCGCCCTGCGCCTCACCGAGAAGGGCTACCGCGTCGGCGTCCTGGAAGCCGGCCGCCGCTTCACCCCCGAGACCCTGCCGAAGAACTCCTGGGACCTGAAGAACTACCTCTGGGCACCCCGGCTCGGGATGTACGGCATCCAGCGCATCCACCTGCTCGGCAACGTCATGGTGCTCGCGGGCGCCGGGGTCGGCGGCGGCTCGCTCAACTACGCCAACACCCTCTACGTGCCGCCGAAGCCCTTCTTCGAGGACCCGCAGTGGCGGGACATCACGGACTGGCAGGAGGAGCTGAAGCCGTACTACGACCAGGCCAGACGCATGCTCGGGGTCCGTCTCAACCCGACCATGACCCCCTCCGACGTGCACCTCAAGGCGGCCGCGGAGCGGATGGGCGTCGGCGACACCTTCCACCTGGCGCCGGTCGGGGTGTTCTTCGGCGACGGCGAGGACTCCGACGGCTCGGTGAAGGCGGAGCCCGGGCGGACTGCCCCGGACCCGTACTTCGGCGGCGCCGGTCCCGCCCGCAAGGCCTGCACCGAGTGCGGCGAGTGCATGACCGGGTGCCGCCACGGCGCGAAGAACACGCTCACCGAGAACTACCTCCACCTCGCCGAGCGGGCGGGCGCGGTGGTCCACCCGCTGACCACGGTCGTCTCCGTCACGACCGACTCCCGCGGCGGCCACGCGGTGACCACCCTGCCCACCGACGACCGCCGCAAGGGGCGCGGCCGGGTCTTCACCGCACGGCAGGTGGTGCTGGCCGCGGGCACCTACGGCACCCAGACCCTGCTGCACCGCATGAAGGCGACCGGCGTGCTCCCGCACCTCTCCGAGCGGCTGGGGGACCTGACCCGCACCAACTCCGAGGCGCTGGTCGGCGCGCAGACCGACGACCGCCGCTACCGGAAGGCGACGGGCGAGCCGCGAGCCGACTTCACCCGCGGCGTCGCCATCACCTCCTCCGTCCACCCGGACGCGAACACCCACATCGAGCCGGTGCGCTACGGCAAGGGCTCCAACTCGATGGGCGGCCTGTCGATCCTCCAGGTCCCGTACGCCGAGGGCGGCTCCCGGGCCGGAGCCTGGCTGGCCAACGCGGTCCGCCATCCGATGCTGGTGCTGCGGTCCCTCTCCAACCGCCGCTGGTCGGAGCGGACCATCATCGGCCTGGTGATGCAGTCCCTGGACAACTCCCTGACCACCCACCTCAAGCCCTCGGGCGTCGGCAAGGGCCTGCTCACCGCCCGCCAGGGGCACGGCGCTCCCAACCCCAAGCAGATCAGGGCGGCCACGGAGGGCGCCTCGGCCCTCGCCGCGGAGATCAACGGGTTCGCCGGCTCCAACGTCGGCGAACTGATGGGCACCCCCCTCACCGCGCACTTCCTGGGCGGCTGCCCGATCGGCGCCTCCCCGGACGCGGGTGTCATCGACCCGTACCACCGGCTGTACGGCTATCCCGGTATCTCGGTCGTCGACGGCGCGGCCGTCTCGGCCAACCTGGGCGTCAACCCGTCCCTGACGATCACCGCGCAGGCGGAACGCGCCATGTCGTTCTGGCCCAACAAGGGAGAGGCCGACCCCCGCCCGAACCAGCGGGCCGCCTACACCCGGCTGAAGCCGGTCGAGCCGAAGTCCCCGGCGGTTCCGGCGGACGCCTTCGGTGCGCTGCGGCTCCCGTTCCTGGGGATGCCGTCGGTGCCGCCGAAGGCGGAGTAGCCCGCCGGCCCCGAGTTCCGTGCGCACCGGCTCCGGATGCCTGAGGGACCTGCGCCCCCCTCCGAGTGCAGGTCCCTCAGGCATGCCGGGCCGGTCGGCCGCGCCTCGACCCGGTGGTGAACCGTGTCAAGGCTCCCCGTCGCGGGGTGGGCGTGGCGGCCCGGTATCGCCCTGTTGGATCGGTGAGGGGCGGTCAGGGTTGTGAGGCTCCCTTCAGTCTCTTGTGTGACTTGTGCCACAAGAGTCTCTTCGTGGGCGGCCCGGGACGCGCGATTGCCCGGCGGGAGCGCGGGGCGCTGATCCGCCGGAGTGCCGGGTCGCGGGTTGCGGGGTGCCGGGCGCGGTGGTTGCGGGGGTGCCCGGGGCGCGGGGCCTGCGGGGCCCGGGGTGCGGTGGTCGCCGGCGCGCGGCGTGCGTGAGGTGCGCGGGGTCGCCCGGGTGGGGGCAGAGCGAAGGGCCCCGCGGGGGAGTTGTGCCGCGGGGCCCTTCTTGGGTCAGCACCGGCGTCAGGGCAGCGCCGGTGCCTGGGGAAGCGGCGCCGGGGGGTTGCGCCGCTGGTCTCGGCCCCCGCTGGTGCGGCCGTACCGGACGAATACGACTGTCGGGGACGGGACTTGGCTTTCCTGGCATCGTGCTGGACGAGAGCGGCGCCCGCAACCGTTCGGGCCGGCATCGGTGCATATTTGCAATGTCCGCCGGACGGCCCCGGGCGTCCCCGGAGCCGACCGTTCTCTTGGGTGACCGGGCTGCTGTCCCCTGCCGTCCGGTCACTTCCCGGAGCGAGGTCCCACGACGCACGGCACGATCCGTACGCCTCATCGCTCCAGCGAGCCACGCGTGGTTCTTTCGGGCCCGCCCCTGGCTGGCACGGACACCGGGACCAACGAAGCCGTTCACCGGCGGTCACGCGCCGTACGGGTGAGAACGCGTGCGAACTCAGATGCGACCCCGGCACAGTTCGAGGAGCGTCATGGCGAGCGCGGTACCCGGCCGGCCCAGAGCGTCCCGGTAGCGGCCGAGGACCTCCATCTCGCGGGAGAGGTTCACGCGGCGGCCGCCGGACGTGATCCGCGCCTCCTGGATCTCCGCGGACACGGCCATCCGCTCCTGCACCAGGCCGATGATCCGGTCGTCGAGCGCGTCGATGCGCTCCCTGGCGTCAGCGATCAGGTGCGCCGCCTCGTCGGTGCGGGCGCCGGTCTTCTCCGTTGCCTCCGGAGTGGTGGCGGTCATCTCGGGGCTCCTCCTCGGATGGTGTCGGTGCCCCGGAGCGACGGGTCCGCGAACGCCAGGCGCCCCGGACCTTGTCGGCCCGGGGCGCCTGGGAAGTCGCTTGTCAGTTGCTCAAGCAGCACGACCATGGCAGCCGGGGGGCCGGATGCCATAGGTAAACAGGAACGTCTGGTGCGAGAGCATGGCCCCAGTATGCCCGGGCCGGCCGCGGTGGCCAAGGCGCATCCCGGTCGGCTCGGATGCTGAGACGCGTACCCGGCTCCGCAGCCCCTCGCGGGCGGACGGCCGCCCACCGGCACCCCGGTAGAATCGGCAAGCACAGACCCCCGCCCGACCACCAGAAGGCACCCCGTGTCATCAGCGACCCCCGCTGCCGCCGCCCCCGACACCGTCCTGGTCGTCGACTTCGGCGCGCAGTACGCCCAGCTCATCGCCCGTCGCGTCCGCGAGGCCCGGGTCTACAGCGAGATCGTGCCGAGCACCATGCCGGTGGCGGAGATGCTCGCCAAGAACCCGGCGGCGATCATCCTCTCCGGCGGACCCTCGTCCGTGTACGAGCCGGGCGCCCCCAGCCTGGACCCCGAGATCTTCCGGGCCGGCGTCCCCGTGTTCGGCATGTGCTACGGCTTCCAGCTCATGGCGCGGAGCCTCGGCGGCACGGTGGACAACACCGGGTCCCGCGAGTACGGCCGCACCGGACTGCACGTCTCCAGGACGTCGTCCACCCTGTTCGAGGGCACCCCGGCCGAGCAGCACGTGTGGATGTCGCACGGCGACGCCTGCTCCGCCGCGCCGGAGGGCTTCACCGTCACCGCCTCCACGGACGTCGTTCCGGTCGCCGCGTTCGAGGACGACGAGAAGAAGCTGTACGGGGTCCAGTACCACCCCGAGGTCATGCACTCCACGCACGGCCAGCAGGTGCTGGAGCACTTCCTGTACCGCGGTGCGGGCCTGAAGCCGAACTGGACCACGGGCAGCGTGATCGACGAGCAGGTCGCCGCCATCCGCGCGCAGGTCGGCGACAAGCGGGCGATCTGCGGCCTGTCCGGCGGGGTGGACTCCGCCGTGGCCGCGGCCCTCGTGCAGAAGGCCATCGGCTCCCAGCTGACCTGCGTGTACGTCGACCACGGGCTGATGCGCAAGGGGGAGACGGAGCAGGTCGAGAAGGACTTCGTGGCCGCGACCGGCGTGCAGCTCAAGGTCGTCGACGCCGAGCAGCGCTTCCTCGAGGCGCTCGCCGGGGTCTCGGACCCCGAGGAGAAGCGCAAGATCATCGGCCGGGAGTTCATCCGGGTCTTCGAGCAGGCCCAGGCCGAGATCATCGCCGACCAGGGCCCCGCGGTGGAGTTCCTCGTCCAGGGCACCCTCTACCCCGACGTGGTCGAGTCCGGCGGCGGTACCGGAACCGCCAACATCAAGTCCCACCACAACGTGGGCGGTCTGCCGGAGGACCTCGAGTTCCAGCTCGTCGAACCGCTGCGCAAGCTGTTCAAGGACGAGGTCCGGATGGTCGGGCAGGAGCTCGGGCTGCCGGAGGAGATCGTCCAGCGGCAGCCCTTCCCGGGCCCGGGCCTCGGTATCCGCATCGTCGGCGAGGTGAACAAGGAGCGCCTCGACCTGCTGCGCGAGGCCGACGCCATCGCCCGCGAGGAGCTGACCGCGGCCGGCCTCGACCGCGAGATCTGGCAGTGCCCCGTGGTGCTGCTCGCGGACGTCCGCTCCGTCGGCGTCCAGGGCGACGGCCGCACGTACGGCCACCCGATCGTCCTGCGGCCGGTGTCGTCCGAGGACGCCATGACCGCCGACTGGTCGCGGCTGCCGTACGAGGTCCTGGGCCGGATCTCCACCCGCATCACCAACGAGGTCCGCGACGTCAACCGCGTCGTCCTGGACATCACCTCCAAGCCCCCGGGCACCATCGAGTGGGAGTGAGGCCCCGGCGCGGGTCGCTCCGCCCAGGCCCTGGCCCGGTCCCGGGCCGGGTCCCAGGCCCCGGTCCCAGGCCCGGTCCCCGGCCCGCTCAGGTCCGTTTGAGAGTGCGCACCGGCTTCCCGGGCCTCCAGACCTGGACGAGCAGGTAGGAGTCGTCCTCGACGCGGGTCCGCACGACCTCCGTCAGCTCGGTGCGGAAGAGGTGGAACGGCTGCGGCGGTTCCACCTCCTCCGCGTACGCGGCCTTCACCTCGCCCTCGGCCACCTCGTGCGCCCGCCCGCAGATCCGCACGTCGCCGCCGCCCATGGAGGTGCCCTGCCCGGGGTTCGCCTGCAGCGCGAACCTCGGGTCGCGCCGCAGGTCGAGCGCCTTGACGGACTGCGGCATCATGCCGAGCCACAGCTCTCCGGCACGGAACTCCACCTCCAGGCCGCTGGTCCGGGGCGAACCGTCCTTGCGGAGAGTGGCGAGCGTGTGGTGGGTGAAAGCGCGGAAGCGCTCCTCGACGATCCCGGCCAGTTCCGGTTCGGCGGCTGCGAAAGCCGCCCATGGCGCCGCCGCGGGCTGCGTTGCTGTCATACGACGAGTGTGGCGCCGAAGCCGCGCATCCGCTCTCCGCTCCGGGAACGAAGGTCCCTCCCGCGCGGATCACCGGAAGCGTGCCGACCACCCCACCGAGCTCCGCGGACGAGTGGGCGGTCGGGAAACGCCCGTTCGGGCCGGTGCACGCACGCCCACCCCCAGGCCGTGCAGGTCGCGCCCTGCCCCCTCAGAAGCCGCGCAGCACCGCCGCCTTCGTCCGCGCGAACTCCTCGTCGGTGAGGACGCCCTCACGGTACAGCTCACCCAGCTCCCGCAACCGGCGCAGCAGTACGTCGTGGTGGTCGGCCGGCGGGTGCGCGGCGCCCGCCGCGGCCCCCGCCCCTGGCCACTCGTCCTCGGCCGGGTCAGCGACACGCACGGAGGGATGCGGCAGCCGGGCCGTCACGGCGGTCGCCACCAGGGCCGTCAGCAGGTCCCGGCGGGCGTTGCCCCACAGGTCCATGGCGTAGGGGTCCTTCTGCGCCGGCAGCTTGGAGAACACCGTCTCACGGGTGACGAAACGCAGGAAACCCTCCGCGTGGACGGAGTTGGGCAACCACTCGACCTGCACCAGATCACCGAGGGCGATGATCCGCGGCCCGGTCGCCCGCTTGACCCGGTCCGAGGTGTCGGCCCAGTCGATGCGCACCTGCGTCCCGTCGAAGGAGACGGTGCCGTCGGAGGACCGCACGGACACCGGCACCGGCGGCCCGGGCAGCAGGTACGCCCTCGCCGGGTCCTTGGGGATCCCGTCGAGCAGCAGAGCGCGGCGGATCTCCTCGGCGAAGTACTCGGCGATCCCCGACCGGTCGACGTCCACCGCCAGCCGGTACGGGTCCGCCGCGTCCGGCAGTCGCCCGCCGGTCGCCTGGAGCAGCGGGTCGGCGCCCTCACGCAGCGTCATCCGCAGTCGGCCGCGCCTGCGTTCGGGTTCGTAGACGACACCCGCCACCGCCTCCAGCGGTACGGCGACCTCCCCGTAGGTCTGCCGGAACAGCGGCACGGTGCGGTGCAGTCCCGGCGTGATCCTGACCGTCGTGCCGTCGAAGGCCCAGGCCCCGTCACGCTGGATGATCTCGGCCATACGGAAATTCTCGCAGTCGGGTCAACACGGCGGCGCCCCTCCCGCCCACCCCACCCGGGACCGCCGCCTGCCCCGCCCGGGACCGCCGTCTGCGAGCAGGGCCGGATACGGCACAATTCGCCTTCAAGGCAGCGGAGTTGTGGGAACGTGGCCGCAGCGTCGGAACGTGGCGGGTCACGGCGGCGCAGCGGGTGCAAGGACGGGGAAGGCGGGCGTCGGGCGTGGCGGTGCAGGAGGCGGGTCGGGGCGCGGGGACCGCGTTCCACGGGGGCGGCTGCACCTGCGGGGACTGCCCGCACGGGGCGCGTGCGGGGCACCGCAGGGCGGTGGCCGAATTCCTGGCCAGGCGCGAGGAGTTCGCCGCCGGCCGGGGCGTCCCCGCGGCCGTCGCGCATTCGCCCTCGGCGTCCCGCCAGTGGGTCTCCGAGGAGCTCGCCCAGTCGGCGGCGCTGGTCGCCGAACGCCGCCGCGCCGCGGGCGGGGCCTGGCTGGACCGGCTGTGGCGCCGCACGGCCGCCGGGGTGTGGGCGGCCGTCGTCGCGCTGCTGCTGGGCCAGTCCCTGACGGCGGTCGGCGCCGGCTGGACCGCTGCGCGCACGGCCGGGCTGCTGTCCGCTCTGGTCGTCGCCGCCGCGCTGACCGGCGCGTCCTGGTTCCACCGGGCGCGCGGCGGCGCGCTCGCACCCGTCGTCGGCGAGGACAACCGCCTGTCCACCTCCCGTGCGGTCGCGGCCGCCTGGGTGCTCTTCGTCGCCTACGCGGTGCTGGTGCTGGCCGTCCGGCTCGCGGCCGCCTCCGCGCACGGAGAGCGGGACACTCTGCTGTCCGGGCTCGAACTGGCCCGCGGTGCAGGTGTGGTGACGGTGCTCGCGGTGGTGTGCGGGATCGCCGTGCTGGTGCGCAGAGTGGTCGGACTGCGGGTGCACTCCCAGCGGCTGCAGAAGGTCCACGCGGACCGCCCCCGCGCCGCCGACCTGCTCACCGACGACTCCGGACGGGGCTCTTTCGCCGACATCCAGTACGTCGTGACCGGCGCCGTCGCCCTGCTGTTCGCCGCGGTGCGCCTGGCCCGCCGGCCCGACCGGCTGCCGGACCTTCCCTGGGGACTGGCGGCCGTGGTGCTCGTGTCCGCCGCGACCTACCTGGCCGGCAAGTACGCGGAGGGCGGACGCCCGGTGATCCTCTCCGTGGTGAGGGCGAGGGAGGCCGGGGACCTCGACGCCCCCATCCGCACCGGCGACGACATCGAGATCCGCGGCGCATGCTTCGTCCCGCCCGGCGCCCAGGGCGCCGACCGCCTCGCCCGCATGGCGGTCCGGGTCGGCCCGGTCCACGTCCACGTGCCCCTGGTCCCGGTCCGCGGCGGCTTCAGCAACCCCACCGACACGCTCCTGACCGTGCCCGTCCCCGCGGACGTGGAGCCGGGGCGCGTGGAGGTGCAGGTGGTGACGGCGGCGGGCGTGGAGACCAACCGGTACGCCATCGACGTGACGGACTGAGGACCGGCAGGCAGCCCCCGAACGGATTGCCGGCCGCGGTGTGCCCGCCGGGCGGCCGTCCGCGAGCCGCCGCCGTCCTCGTCCCGTCGCCGCCCGTGGCGCTGCGTCAGGGTGTCCGGCCCGATGGTGCCGCGGCGTCGTGGCTGCGTCCCCGGCTGCGGCGGCCGCGTATCTGCCGGGCCACGACGCCGACCGCGGCGGCCAGGCACAGCCCGCCCACGACCATCGGGATCACCGCGAACCACGGGGTCTTCCACAGCCCGCCCGCGTCACCCGCGTAGACGACGCCGGTGAGCAGGAGGGCGCAGCCGGCGACCAGTCGTCCGGGCTGGAACTCATGACGCAGCACGACTCACCTCCGCCTGTCCCACACCGACCTTCAGATCCAGGGCGACGGTGCCCGCACCGGTACCGGCCCCGTCCGCCGGCGGCAGCGTCACCCGCTTGTGCTTGTCCGGTGCCACGTCCACGTCCTTCGACTCCTCGCCGGGCAGTCGGATGTCGCCGATTCCCACGTCGATGCTGACCCGCACGGTCACGTCCCGCGGCACGACCACCCGCAGTCGCCCCACCCCCACCTCCGCTCTGGTCGCCAGGGTCTGCCCCTCGCCGAGTTCGAGACCCGACAGGTCCAGGGTCCCGACACCTGTGCCGAGGTCGTAGGTGTCCTGGACACCGGCCACCGTGGCGGGCCGCCAGGTGGTGCGTGTCCAGTGCGTGCCGATGTTCGCGGGCAGGGCGGTGGAGGCGGCCAGCAGGCCCGCCGTGACGAGCGCCAGGAAGACCGATCCGGCCCCGGTCCGGCCGAGGAAGGCACTGAACGCGATGCCCAGGCCGAACGCCAGCAGCGCACAGGACAGGCCCGTCTGCAGGCTGCTGCCGAGCGGGTGCCGTTGCCAGGTCAGCCCGGTGCCCAGACCGCCCGCCAGGAGGGCGAGCAGGAAGACCCAGCCGCCGATCCATCGGGGGCCGCGCGGCTCCGGCTCCCGGGCTCGGGCGGGCGGCGCCTGCGCGGCGCCGACGGCCCCCTCGCCGCTCGTCCGGCCGCCGTGCCCCTCGTGGCCGGTGAGGCTGAGGTTGACGGCCGCCGCTATGTCGCGGTCGCGGGAGTCCTGGGGCCCCCACAGATAACCCGTGCCGCCGACGTGGGTGCCGTCCTTGACGATGGGGTCGCGCCACCAGGAGGGGTAGGCGGCCGGGGCGGGCGGCGCCTTGGCCTCCGGCGGGGCGTCCGCCGCTGCCTGCGCGCTGAGCAGATCCGGATCGGGCGCGCCGCGCCGCTGCGACCAGTAGCCCGCGCCCGCGAGGAGGAGGGAGACGACGACGGCGAAGGTGAGCACCGTGCCGTTGTTCAGCATCGACAGGAACACGCCGCAACCGACCAGCGCGAACAGCACCGCGGTGAGCGCCTGCCCGTCGACGCGTCCGGTGAGGATCTTGCGGACCTCGTTCTCCTCCTCCCGCTCCCCGTCGTAGGGGACGAGCAGCCAGGTGAAACCGTAGAAGATGAGGCCGATGCCGCCGGTCGCGGAGAGTACCGCCAGCGTGATCCGGAAGATCACCGGGTCCATGTCGCACTGCCGTCCCAGCCCCGAGCACACGCCGGCCAGCAGTTTGCCCTGCCGCTCGCGGCGGAACCCGGGCGGCCGCGTCGCCTCCTCCGCCGGGGCGGCCCCGCCCGGGCTCCGCGCGCCCGGCCCGGGTGCTCCGGAACCCTCCGCACCCGCGCCCTCCGCACCCGCGCCCTCCGCAGCCGGGGCCTGGCTGCCCGGTCGGCGGTGCCCGCCCGGTTCCGCGTGTGCGCGCGGCTCCCCGGGCGGGCCGGTCGCGGCGCCCGGGCCGGCTGCGGCGCCGGCCCCGCGCGGCGTCCCGGGCCCCGGGGCGGCGGCGTGGTGGTGATCGGTCATGCGTCCATGGTGACGGGCGCGTCGCCCGGGCGGCAGTCGGGACGACCCTGGCCGGACCCTGATATCACCCCTGAGCCGAGCCCGGGGAAGCGTTCGACGGGCGGGGCGGCCGAAGATCAGGGGAGTCTCGGGGACGGACCCTGATGCTCCGGACCGTCCGCCGTGTGACCATCAGTGGCATGCCGGAAGCCGCAGCAGCGCCCCTCGCCGAACCGCGGCCGCCGCGCAGGCTCTACCGCAGCAGTGACGGACGCTGGCTGGGTGGCGTGGCGCGGGGCCTCGCCGGGCACCTCGGGCTGCCCGTGGTCTGGGTGCGCCTGGTCTTCGTCGGCCTGTTCATGGCCGACGGCCTCGGCACACTGCTGTACGCCGCGTTCTGGTTCTTCGTTCCGCTCGGAGTGGGCGGTGTCGGGGAGGACAGGCCGTCCTCCCCGGTCGCCACGGAGACCTCGCCCGACGGCCGGCGCAGACTCGTGGGACGCAAACCGGACCGGGGCCAGATCGTCGCCCTGCTCCTCATGGTCGTCGTGGCGATGGCTTTCGTGGGCAGCGTCAACCTGGGCAGTGCGGCCAAGGCCTACCTCCTGCCCGCCGTCCTGGTCGCTGCCGGTGTCGCCCTGGTCTGGCGCCAGGCGGACAACGCCCGCCGCGCCCGCTGGGTCGAGGTCGGCAGCCGCCGCCGTACGCTCACACTGCTGCGCGCCGGCGCGGGCGTCCTCCTCGTCACCGCGGGCGTCTCGGCGATCTTCGTCCTGCAGGGATCGGCCGCCCACCTGGGATCCGTTCTGCAGGCGGCGCTCGCCGTCCTCGTCGGAATCACGCTCCTGGCCGGTCCGTACCTGGTCCGCGTGACCCAGGACCTCTCCGAGGAGAGGCTGATGCGTATCCGTGCGCAGGAGCGCGCCGAGGTCGCCGCCCACGTCCACGACTCGGTGCTGCACACCCTGACGCTGATACAACGCAACGCGGACAACGCGGGGGAGGTGCGCCGTCTGGCCCGCGCCCAGGAGCGGGACCTGCGGACCTGGCTCTACAAACCGGAGGGCACCGGCAAGGACGAAGCCGACGAGCCGGCCACACTCGCCGACGCGGTCCGGCGCAACGCCGCGGAGGTCGAGGACAAGCACGGCGTGCCGATCGAGGTGGTGGTCGTCGGGGACTGCCCGCTCGACGAGAAGACCGGTGCGCAGATGCAGGCCGCGCGCGAAGCGATGGTGAACGCGGCCAAGTACGGTGGCGAGGGCGGAGCGGTGCAGGTCTACGCCGAGGTCGAGGGGATGTCGGTCTTCGTGTCCGTACGAGACCGCGGCCCGGGGTTCGACCTGGACTCGATCCCCGCCGACCGCATGGGCGTCAGGGAGTCGATCATCGGCCGTATGGAACGCAACGGAGGCACGGCGCGACTGCGCGGAGTTCCGGGCGGCGGCACCGAGGTCGAGCTGGAGATGGAGAGGGCGGAGAAGACGTCATGAGCGACCCGACCGAGACGAACGGTACGGCCGAGTCCGCGGGGACGGCCGAGTCCGCGGGGAAGGGCGGTTCCTCCGGCGGGGACCGCCGTGTGCGTGTGGTCCTCGTCGACGACCACCGCATGTTCCGCACCGGGGTGCAGGCCGAGATCGGCCGGACCGAGGAGACCGGTGTCGAGGTGGTCGGCGAGGCCGCCGACGTCGACCAGGCGGTCACGGCCATCACCGCGACCCGCCCCGAGGTGGTCCTCCTCGACGTGCACCTGCCGGGCGGCGGCGGAGTGGAGGTGCTGCGCCGCTGCGCGGCCTTGATGGCCGACCCGGAGCGGCCGGTCCGCTTCCTCGCGCTGTCCGTGTCGGACGCGGCGGAGGACGTGATCGGCGTCATCCGGGGCGGCGCCCGGGGGTATGTGACGAAGACGATCACCGGTGCGGACCTCGTCGACTCCGTCTTCCGCGTCCAGGAAGGCGACGCCGTCTTCTCGCCCCGCCTGGCCGGTTTCGTGCTCGACGCCTTCGCCTCCACCGACGCACCGCCGGTGGACGAGGACCTCGACCGCCTCACCCAGCGCGAGAGAGAGGTGCTGCGCCTCATCGCCCGCGGCTACGCCTACAAGGAGATCGCCAAACAGCTGTTCATCTCCGTCAAGACCGTCGAGTCCCATGTCTCGGCGGTACTGCGCAAGCTCCAGCTCTCCAACCGGCACGAGTTGACCCGCTGGGCGACGGCCCGCCGCCTGGTCTGACGGCACGAGCGGGGACGGCCCGGCGCGGGCACCGTCCGGCCCGCGGGGCGGCGGCAGGCCCCGCGCACGGCGGTGCCCGGACCGGCCGCCGTCTCAGGCCACCCGGGTCGCCCCCGCGAACGGCATCTCGTCGATCGGCGCGACCCGGACCGGTGCCGACGGGTTGGGCGCGTGGATCATCTGGCCGTTGCCGATGTAGAGCCCGACGTGGCTGATACCGGAGTAGAAGAACACCAGATCCCCCGGGCGGAGTTCGGAACGGGACACGCGCCGCCCCGCGTCGATCTGGGCGTAGGTCGTGCGCGGCAGTGAGACTCCGGCGGACCGGTACGCGGCCTGCACCAGCCCGGAGCAGTCGAAGGCGTTCGGTCCGGTCGCCCCCCACACGTAGGGGCTGCCGAGTTTGCTGTACGCGTAGGAGACGGCCGCCGCAGCACGGGAGTCGGGCGCGGTCACGGAGCCGGGTGCCGCCAGCCCGGTGCGGCCGCCGGTCGCGGTCCGGGAGGCACGCTCAGTACCGCCCTGCCGGGTGAGCCGGGCGCGCTGCTCGGCGGTGAGCCGGTCCAGCAGGCGGCGCGCGGTGTCCAGCTTGCCGTCGATCGTCTTCTTCTGCCGGCGCAGTTCGGCCTGCCGGGAGGTGAGCGTGGCCAGTTCGACGCGTGCGGCCCCGCGCAGCTGCCGGATCTCCCGGAGCTCGGTGCGGACCCGTTCGACGGCTTCCGCCTGCCGGTCGCCCGCCCGTTCGGCGAAGGCGGCACGGTCGAGGTACTGGTCGGGGTCGTCGGAGAGGGTGAGCTGCAGCGCCGGGGCCAGTCCGCCTTCGCGGTACTGGGCCGCGGCGATCGAACCCAGCGCGTCCCGCGCCGCGTTGAGCCGGTCCTCCCGGCGCGCGGCCTCGTCCCGGAGAGTCTTCAGGTGCCGCTGCGCCGCCTGCGCCTCCTCCTCGGCCCCGTCGTACTTCTCGGTGGCGACCTCCGCTTCCCGGTAGAGCTTGTCCACCCTGGCCTTGACCTGCGCCGGTGTGGGCGGCGGCGCGGCGTGGCCGGTGCCGTCGAAGGCCGTCGCGGTCGCCACGCCCGCCAGGGCCACGGTGACGGCCGTGCGGACCGTATGGCCGCTGAGCGAGCGCTGTCGGTGCTTGCGGTGCGCTGCCACGTGGACTTGCACGTCCTTTCCGTACCACTCGTGCGGCCGCCGCTGAGTGGAGCGGCGTACGACCGCCGAGGGTCGGACTGCTCGGCCCGGCGGCGGTCCGCACAAGGGGGAACGTGCCGCCGCCGGGCCTTCTCGGCGGTGGTGTCCGACTGCCGCCCCTGGCCCGAGCGGCGGTGGGGAGTCGACCACCTGGGAAAGGACGCTAGGCGTGCCGGTGTCGACTTGGTAACGGATGAAAGGAAATGGCGGCGTCTGCGCGAAAGGAGGCCGTGCGTGATCGCCGGGGCGAGCGGCCGCCGCCGTCTTCGCGCGGAGCGATGATCAATGTGCCCGACCGCGGGACCCGAGGGGGCGGCGGAATGCTATGGGTGCGCATCGGCCGGGTGCCGGCGACCCGCGGCAGCGGACTCCGCCCTGCGGTGGCCCGGTGTCGGCGGCGCCGGGGACCCCGATTAGGCTCCGCTTCCATGGACGTACTCATCCATCTCTTCGTCGGCCTGCACATCGTCGGCATCGCCTCCCTCCTCGGCGGCTTCCTCACCCAGATGAAGGCCATGGGCCGCGGGACCGCCCGCTTCGTCCCCGCGATGCTGCACGGCGCGCTGACGATGCTGGTCACCGGTGTGGTGCTGGTCGGCCTCAACCAGGCGGACGACCACCCGGTCGACAACATCAAGATCGGTGTGAAGCTGGCCCTGCTGATCGTGATCCTCGGCCTGGTCTACGTGAAGCGGGACGAGGAGACGGTGGACAAGCGGCTGTTCGGGCTGGTGGGTCTGCTGACCACGGCGAACGTCTTCATCGCGGTGCTGTGGACCTGAAGCCCCCGGCCCCGGCGGAACCCGCGGCCCCGCCCGCCGAGCGCACCGCGCCCAGCGCCCCCGCGGCGACCACGCACCACGCGGCCACCGCCACCCACAGCAGCGCCCGGCCGGGATCCCGCAGTCCGGGCACGCCGACCACGCCGGCGACGGACAGGACGGCCGCGGCGGTCATCCCCATCGGGAACACGGTGGACCAGCGCCGCACGTCGTAGCGGAGCCGGGGCCTGGCCACCTCGGCGACCAGCAGCACGGCGTACCAGCACAGCCCCAGCACCAGCAGCCCGACGGTCACCCGGTGCAGGACGCCGCGGTCGTCGTCGTTCCACAGGGACAGGGCGTCGTCCGCCGCCAGCAGCCCCGACCCGGCCAGCGCCGAGAACGCGAGCGCCCCGCCGGCGATCCACTGGTCCCCGGCACCCCTCGCCACCTCCCGCGGGTCGAAGCAGAGCAGCGCGAGGCAGTACAGCGCGAGGCCGGCCCAGAACACCGCGAGCGAGACGTACCCGAGCCAGGGCGCCCCCTCGGCCCGCGCCAGCGTCGCGCCGAGCACGGCCAGCCCCTGCGTGGCCACGCAGCCGAGGAACACCGACCCCGGCACGCCCCGCCGCCAGCCCGGTGCGGCGGCAGCCAGCAGCGCCGGCCACAGCACCACGGCCAGTGCCAGCAGCGCCTCGCCGAGCCACAGCCAGCCCAGTGCGCACACCCCGGTGCCCACCACGGTGGTCGCCGCCACCGCCGTCGGCGCGGCGGGACTCCCGGCCCCCGCGGACCGGTCCCGGCGGCCCGGCGGAAACCGGACGGCCAGGTCAGCCGCGAGCCCCAGCCAGGCTGCGCCGGCCAGCACGAGCAGGATCCGTGACAGCACCTCCCGGCCGGCCAGATCGCAGGCGAGCGCCACCGCGCCGGTCGCCGTCACGGCGGCTCCGGCCGCCGGCGGACGCCGCGCCCACCAGGCGCGCAGGAGGTGGGAGGCGGGCATGGGCCGATGCTAGTGCTCCGGCAGCCGCCAACCGCTCCGCGGCGGCGCCCGCCACGCCCTGTTGTCGCGCTTCCCGGTGAACGAGGCGAGAGCGCGGGTGATCGGGGCGCACCCCGGCGCGGGATGGCCGTGCGCCCCTCACGCGCCGGAGTGCGCCCCCAGAGTGCGCTCGGGCGCGCTGGGGGCCTGCCGGGAGGCCGGGAGGCGTGGCCCCGCGCACCCGGGACGCGCCTCCGTACGGGTGGGGCCGAGCGCGGCCCCGGGCGGGTCAGGCCGGCCGCACCACGCTGTGGATCGCCGACTCGCCGTCGTAGTAGATCGACTCCTCGCGGACGTACGCACCGGGCTTCGGAGCGTGGATCATCATCCCGTTGCCGATGTAGATGCCTACGTGGCTGACGTCGCTGTAGAAGAAGACCAGGTCCCCGGGCCTGGCCTGGGACAGCGGCACCGTGGTGCCGGCGTTCACCTGGTCGTAGGTGGTGCGGGGAAGGTCGACACCGGCGGCCTTCCAGGCGGCCTGGGTGAGACCGGAGCAGTCGTAGGAGCCGGGGCCCGTGGCGCCCCAGACGTAGGGCTTGCCGATCTGCGCGCGTGCGAAGGCGAGGGCCTTGTCGGCCTGGGTGGCGGAGGCGGTGCCGGTGGAGGTGCCCGAGGAGCCGCTGTCGGACGTGCCGGTCCCCGACGTGTCGCCGGTCTGCGCCTGCTGTTGCTGCTGAGCGGCGGCATCCGCCTGGCGCTGCTGCTCCTCCGCCTGCTGCCGGGCCAGTTCGGCGGCCTTGCGGGCCGCCTCCTCCTGCTTCTGCTTCTCGATCGCGGCCAGCCGGGCCTTCTCCTCCGCGGTCAGCCTGGACAGCAGGTCCCGCGCATCCGACAGCTTCTTCTGGACGGTCGCCTTGGCGGCCTTGAGGTCGTCCTGGGTCTCGGTCAGCGTCTGCAGGCTCTCGGTGGCCTCCCGGCGCTGCTCCATGGCCTGCGACTGCTGCGTGATGTAGTCGTCGACCGCCGCCTTCTGGCGTCCGGTGAGCCGGTTCATCACCTGGGCGTGGTCGAAGTAGTCCTGCGGGGAGTCCGCGAGCAGGAAGGTCGCCGTGTCGGGGACGGCCGCGCCGGTGCGGTACTGGGCGGCTGCGAAGGAACCCAGTTCCTCCCGGGCGTCGTTGAGCCCCCTGGTGCGCTCGGCGACCTGGTCCAGGAGGGTGTCGACGCGCTTGCGCTGCTTCGTCGTCCGCTCCTTGGCGGCGTTGTACTTGTCCGTCGCCGCCTCGGCCTGCCGGTACAGGTCGTCGACCTTCTTCTCGACCTCCTCCAGGCTCGGCCGGTCGTCGGTGGAGGGCGAGGCGTCGGCCGTCTGGGAGAGCAGGGCGACGGAGGTCAGGGCGGCCGTGGCGATTGCGGGGGTGCGGATACCGGACACCCGGTTGCCTGCGGGACGCGACTTGCGGTGCGACGCCAAGGGAGGCGACTCCTTCCATGTTCCGCCTACCGGGTTAGCTGTCGGGTTCGGGCGGACGGTTCGGAAGGCTGGCCCTACGGGCCGTACCGGTGACGGAACGGCCCGATTCACCCCAGGTCTCGGTTGGGTCCCCGGCTCCGGGCGCCGTGCGGGCGCGTCGGACTCGGCGGAGGCCGCGCGGCCCGACGACGTTCGCCGGTGGCTGCCCTGCGGCCCGACCGGCACGGTAGCCAACTCGTGAGGCTCCTGTGAAGGTTGATGAGTGATATGCCCGATACATTTTCGTGACCTGATCCCGGAGCGTTGCTCAGCGTGACCCTTCCGGAAGGTTTCCGATACCACTCGGGCCCTTCCCGGCCCGGAAGGCGCTTTCCGGGCCCGCTCCGGGTCCGCCCCGGGGGCGACTTCTCGCCTGCCTCCCCGGAACCCCCGGCCACCCCGTTCGCACCGTCCGTCCCGACCCCTCCGCCGGTCCCGTCCGGGGAACCACCGGCGACCCTTCCCGGCGCGGCACGCCCTCCGCCGTACCGCGCTCCCGTACCGCGCTCCCGTACCGCCCGCCGCAGCACACGGGTCGCCGTCGCGGACCGGTTCGGCGCCGATCCGGACGGTCTTCCCGAGGCGGCCGCGAGCTGTCAGTGCGGCGCCCTAGACTCGGAGAGCGATGAGCAGCCTCTTTGACGACAGCTTCCTGGCGGACCTCCAGGCCCCGCGGGCCCAGGAGGAGCACCTCCCGCCGCCACCCGAGGACGACCACGCTCCGGAGTCGATTCCGGACGATCTGTTCGGCGGGAAGTTCGACGTGCCGCCCGACCGCGACGCGCACTACCGCGACGGCTCCCCGCGGCCGGTGGTGGACCCCGCCGCGCTGCTGGAGGGACTGAACGACAACCAGCGCGCCGCGGTGGTGCACTCCGGCTCCCCGCTGCTCATCGTGGCCGGCGCCGGCTCCGGCAAGACCCGGGTGCTCACCCACCGCATCGCGCACCTGCTGGCCGAACGGGGAGCGCACCCCGGGCAGATCCTCGCGATCACCTTCACCAACAAGGCCGCGGGCGAGATGAAGGAGCGCGTCGAGCAGCTCGTCGGCCCGCGCGCGAACGCCATGTGGGTGATGACCTTCCACAGCGCCTGCGTGCGCATCCTGCGCCGGGAGAGCAAGAAACTCGGCTTCACCTCGTCGTTCTCCATCTACGACGCCGCCGACTCCAAGCGGCTGATGGCCCTGGTCTGCCGGGATCTCGACCTCGATCCCAAGCGCTATCCGCCCAAGTCCTTCAGCGCGAAGATCAGCAACCTGAAGAACGAGCTGATCGACGAGGAGGACTTCGCCGCCCAGGCCGCCGACGGATTCGAGAAGACCCTCGCGCAGGCCTACGCGCTCTACCAGTCGCGGCTGCGCGAGGCCAACGCGCTCGACTTCGACGACCTGATCATGACGACGGTGAACCTGCTGCGCGCCTTCCCGGACGTCGCCGA
The DNA here is from genome assembly GCF_047200655.1 of Streptomyces sp. MS06. Classification (NCBI taxonomy): domain Bacteria; kingdom Bacillati; phylum Actinomycetota; class Actinomycetes; order Kitasatosporales; family Streptomycetaceae; genus Streptomyces; species Streptomyces sp. MS06. The sequence goes on along the minus strand of NZ_JBJZOJ010000001.1, from coordinate 172,888 downwards.
GCACTACCGCCGCCGCTTCCGGCACGTCCTGGTCGACGAGTACCAGGACACCAACCACGCCCAGTACGCCCTGGTCCGCGAACTGGTCGGCACCGGGGCGCACGACGAGGACGTCCCGCCCGCCGAGCACGACCTGCCGCCCGCCGAACTGTGCGTGGTGGGCGACGCCGACCAGTCCATCTACGCCTTCCGTGGCGCGACCATCCGCAACATCCTCCAGTTCGAGGAGGACTACCCGGACGCGACCACGATCCTGCTGGAGCAGAACTACCGCTCCACGCAGACCATCCTCACCGCGGCCAACGCCGTCATCGAGCGCAACGAGTCACGCCGCCCGAAGAACCTGTGGACCAACGCGGGCACCGGCGCGCGCATCACCGGGTACGTCGCCGACACCGAGCACGACGAGGCCCAGTTCGTCGCCGACGAGATAGACCGCCTGGTCGACGAGGGCGACGCCAAGGCGGGCGACGTAGCCGTCTTCTACCGCACCAACGCGCAGTCACGTGTCTTCGAAGAGGTCTTCATCCGCGTCGGCCTGCCCTACAAGGTCGTCGGCGGAGTGCGCTTCTACGAGCGCAGGGAGGTCCGGGACGTACTGGCCTACCTGCGGGTGCTGGCCAACCCGGAGGACTCCGTGCCGCTGCGCCGCATCCTCAACGTGCCGAAGCGTGGCATCGGCGAGCGGGCCGAGGCCATGATCGACGCCCTCTCCCAGCGCGAGAAGATCAGCTTCCCGCAGGCGCTGCGCCGGGTGGACGAGGCCTACGGCATGGCGGCCCGGTCGGCGAACGCCGTGAAGCGGTTCAACACGCTGATGGAGGACCTGCGGACGGTCGTCGAGTCCGGTGCGGGCCCCGCGACGGTGCTGGAGGCGATCCTCGAACGCACCGGCTACCTGGCCGAACTCCAGGCGTCCACCGACCCGCAGGACGAGACCCGGATCGAGAACCTCCAGGAACTCGCCGCGGTGGCTCTGGAGTTCGAGCAGGAGCGGGACGAGGCCGCGGGCGCCACCCTGGCCGACTTCCTGGAACAGGTCGCGCTGGTCGCCGACTCCGACCAGATCCCCGACGAGGAGGACGGCGACGGCGTCATCACGCTGATGACCCTGCACACCGCCAAGGGCCTGGAGTTCCCGGTCGTCTTCCTGACCGGCATGGAGGACGGCGTCTTCCCGCACATGCGCGCCCTCGGCCAGACCAAGGAACTGGAGGAGGAGCGCCGCCTGGCCTACGTCGGCATCACCCGCGCGCGGGAGCGGCTGTACCTCACCCGGTCGACGATGCGCAGCGCCTGGGGCCAGCCCTCGTACAACCCGCCCTCCCGCTTCCTGGAGGAGATCCCGGCGGTGCACGTCGACTGGAAACGCACCGGGGCGACCGCGCCGGTCTCCACCGGCCCCGCGTCGGGGGTGGCGGCGTCGCTGTCCTCCTCCCGCTCCCGCTCCTCGGCCTCGGGCGCGTCCGGGTTCGCCACCCGGCGCACCGACGAGAAGCCGGTGGTCGGGCTGGCCGTCGGGGACCGGGTGACGCACGACCAGTTCGGTCTCGGCACCGTGGTCGCGGTGAAGGGCTCCGGCGGGAACGCGGAGGCGACGATCGACTTCGGCGACGCCAAGCCGAAGCGGCTGCTGCTGCGGTACGCACCGGTGGAGAAGCTCTGACCGGTTGAGTGCCCCCGGGGGGTTGAGCGCCCCCGGGGCGCGTTTCGTCCCACCCACCCGGCGGCGCCGCGGGCCGGGAGCCGCGCAGGGGGCGTGAGAGTGGGCCAGGAGGTCACAGGGCGGGGCACGGGCGGGGTGCGGGGCGGGGCCCGACCCGCTTCGGCTTCGGACCTTACGGCCCGGCCCCTGCTACGTGGGGTCGAGGTCGTGGCTGCGCAGCCACGGCAGCGGGTCTATCGTCGAGCCGCCGTTGGGGCGCACTTCGAAGTGCAGGTGCGGACCGGTCGTGTTGCCGGAGTTCCCGGAGTACGCGATCGGCTGTCCCGCCTTCACGGTAGTGCCGGGGGCGACGCGGTACCGGGACAGATGGCAGTACCAGGTCTGGGTGCCGTCCTTCGCCGTCACGATCATCATGTTGCCGTAGGCGCTGTTCCACTTCGTCGACACGACACCGTCGGTCGCCGCCATGACGGTAGTGCCGTACGACACCGGGAAGTCGATGCCGGTATGGACCGACATCCAGTTGACGCCGGCCTGGCCGTAGTAGGCGCTGAGCCCGCGCTGCGCCACCGGAAGGGCGAACTTGGGGCGCAACCGCTCCTTGCGGGCCGCCTCCTCCGCCGCTTTCTTCCGCTCGGCCTCCTGCTCGGCCTTGAGGTCGATGCGCTCCTGGGTGCGGCTGGCCCGGTCGACGAAGTCGTCGGCTCCGGCGGAGAGTTTCGCGAGCTGGGTGTCCAGCTTGCTGTTGGCGGGGGACTGCTTCACCGAGCCCGGATCCGGTGCGGACGCCGTGGCGTCCCGGCCGTCACCGTCGAAGGTCCCCACGGAGGCCGCGGCGATGCCGGCGACACCCATCACACACACCGACGGCACGGCGATGGTGAGCAGCGCGGACCGCTTGGCGGGAGCGCGCCGGCGGGAGCGGGTTCCGCGGGAGGCGGCACGCGGGGGGCGGACCGCAGCGCTTTCCGCCGGGCCGTCCGGGCCGTCGGCGGGCGATGCGGCGGACGGCATGTCCACCGCGGGCAGCTCGCCGGTGGCGGACGGCCCGTCCTCGCCCGCGGCGTGCTCGTCGACCGGCTGCTCGAAGACGGCGGTCGACTGCGGTGCGCCGGTCTCCGACCAGGCCTCCTGGGCCTCCGCCCCCGGCTGCCCGGGGTCGGGCTGCTGCGCGTACGGCTCCGGGGTCCCGCCCTCGCCGTTCCACTGCGTCGCGTCGTAGGTGCCGGTCTCGTAGGACTGCGTGCCCCAGTCCCACTGCTGCGTGGGGTCGGCGGTGGACGGATCCTGCGGCTGCAGCCAGGGCGAGGCGTCCCACTGGCCGGAGGAGTCCCACCGGCCGGAGAGGTCCGCGGCCGTGGCCTGCTGCGGAAGGCTGGACAGGTGGTGCTGGTCGGCGGCCCAGGCGGTCGCGTCGTAGGCGCCGGTGTCGCAGGCGGCGTAGTGCGTCGCGTACGTGTCCGGGTACGGCGTCCCGCTGCCGTCGGTCGACCACGACGAGCTGTCGTAGCCGCCGGTGGCGCCGCCCGGGTATCCGCCGTGAAGAGGGTCGGCCTGGAAGTCCGCGGTGCCGTGGCCGTCGGCGGAGAACCCGTTCGCGTCGTAGCCGCCGTAGGTGGTGAGGTCTCCGTACGAGGCGTCCTGGGTGCCGTACGGCGGGTAGTGCGCCGAGGGGGCGTCGGAAGCCGGGGCCGGGGTGGTCATGATTCCCGACGGGTGACGGTCGTTCACCAACTTCTCTTTCGCCTCGACAACAGGGGCTGCCAGAGCAGTGCGGTGACTGTACCCGGCGGTATGCGGGCGCGACAATCTTCGTCAGGTTTCGCGCCCGCAGGAAACGGGCATTCGGCTGCCTTCGGGCGAACGGCGGGCACACCCTTGGCACTGTGTTCGATGATTGTTCGACTCCTGACCGGTTCGGGCGGCCCGAAAAGCGGCTCCGCGCGCCCCGAACCCGACCCGGGAGGCCGTAGGGCGGACGTCCGAAGGCTCGCGCCGCGGACGCGGCTCACATGCCGTGGCGCTAGGCGACCGTGACGCCGCTCGCCGGCCCGGTGGAGTCGGCGCCGGGCAGTTCGGCGTCCAGCGCCTGCCGTATGCCCGCCGCCACCGCGGGATGCACGGGCAGCGCGAGGTGCCCCACCCCGCTCACCCGGACGTTCTCCGCGTTCAGGTCGGGATGGTCGATGCAGGCGGCATCGAGTGGTTCCATCAGGTGGTCGAGGTCGCTCCAGAAGCTGACGAACCGGGTGCGGCAGTCGGGCGCGGGCCGGTTCAGCTCCTCCAGCACCGCCGAGCCGGGGCGCATCTGCCGCACGAGGGGGTGGATGTCGGCCAGTGGCGCCACGCGGGTGCCCGAGTGCGGGGTGCCGAGGGTGACCAGTGTGCGTACGCGCTGGTCACCACCCTGTCGCTGAACGTAGTGGCGCGCGATCAGGCCGCCGAGGCTGTGCCCCACGATGTCCACCCGGCTGCTGCCGGTGCGCTCGCAGATCTCCTCGATGCACCGGCCGAGCAGTGCGGCGGCGCCGCGGATGTCGCACGTCAGCGGTGAGTAGTTGAGGGACTCGACGCGCTGCCGGCCGTGCTGGGCGAGATTGCGGCGCAGCAGCAGGAAGACCGACCGGTTGTCGATGAAGCCGTGCAGCAGCACCACCGGCGGCCGGTCCGGACCCGGCAGCCTCGCCGGGTCCGGACCGTCCTGCGGCGGAACCAGCGGCCGGGCGGGTTCGCGGCGCTCCGGGACGATGCCCGACGGGTAGAGCAGGAGGTGTCCCGCGAGGATGGCCGCCTCCAGCGCGGTCGCTTTCAGCAGCGCCACGGACGTGCCCGCCAGCCTGGCGGGAAGGAAGAGCCGGCACAACGGCAGCGCGGGCTGCAGAACCCTGGTCACCTTCATGGCCGACCTCCTGTCGGCACGCGCGAGGACGGCCCTGTCCCCCGTGTGCAGTCCGTGGGCAGTCGCGGTCGAGGCGGTCGACGGACACGTGCGGACCATGTGGGGTGGGCGAGAGCGCCGGTGGCGCCGATGACGCTCCGGGGTCTCCCGCCGACGCGGCGACGGACTCCCCGCCGCCCTTGCTCTGCCCGCCCTGCTGGCCGTGTGTCCCTGCGTCGACGCTGCTCACCGGAGCGGTGTGCGGCTTCCTACTGTGCTCCGGTGGGGGTGCCTCGAGGCGGCTCCCCTCGCGCAGGCCCCGCCGCGACCCCGGTTCCGCCGACAGCGGTCCCCGGGCCGCGAGCGTCCGGAACGCTGCGCGGCGAACGTGTCCCTCCATGTGATTTCCCCCTCCCTGCGCTCCGTGAAACCGCCGGTTGCGGGATGCTGGCGATAACGTTCGTTCACTTCCCCGGCCGCTTCGGCGCGGGGCATCCGTGCCACGGCGGCACGACCGGTGCAGCGGACGGTGGGTACTCATGACTTCGGTACGGATGGATGTATTCGCTTCATGGAGGCAGTGATGGGTGTGGCAGCCGGTCCGATCCGCGTGGTGGTGGCCAAGCCGGGGCTCGACGGCCATGATCGCGGAGCCAAGGTGATCGCGCGGGCCCTGCGCGATGCCGGTATGGAGGTCATCTACACCGGGCTCCACCAGACTCCCGAGCAGATCGTCGACACCGCGATCCAGGAGGACGCCGACGCCATCGGGCTGTCCATCCTCTCCGGAGCGCACAACACGCTCTTCGCCGCGGTGATCGACCTGCTCCGGCAGCGCGACGCGGAGGACATCCTGGTGTTCGGCGGCGGCATCATCCCGGAGGCGGACATCGCGCCGCTGAAGGAGAAGGGCGTCGCGGAGATCTTCACCCCGGGGGCGACGACCCAGTCCATCGTCGACTGGGTGCGGGCCCACGCGCGCCAGCCCGCCGCCTCCGGCAGCTGAGCAGACGTCCGGCGCGGCCGGGTGGGTGCCAGGGGCCCGGTGACCGCCGCCCCGCCCACCCGCACCCGGGTCGCCGGTCCCGGGCACCCCGTTCGCCGGGGCCGGCCCGGGGCGTCCGGCCCGGGGACCGGCCGCCTTCGGGCTCCCACTCGACGGGGCTCCGGCTGTGCAGACGCCCCGCCCGACAGACGGCACCCCCCTCAGCGGCCGCCAGGTCGGGAGGGCACCGACGGGCCCTCGGGCCGCGCGGCCCGCAGCTCCTCGGCCATCGACGCGCGCAGCCGCAACGTCGTCACCAACCGCTGGAACGCCTCCGCCCAGTAGCCACCGGCCCCGGGGGACGCGTGCTCCGGCTCGTCCGGCACTGCCAGCAGGCCGTCCAGACGTCCGGACTCCGCCGGGTCGAGGCAGCGCTCGGCCAGGCCCATCACCCCGCTGAAACTCCACGGGTAGCTCCCCGCGTCGCGCGCGATGTTGAGGGAGTCCACGACCGCCCGCCCGAGCGGAGCGGCCCAGGGCACGGCACACACGCCGAGCAGCTGGAACGCCTCGGACAGGCCGTGCGCGGAGAGGAAGCCGGCGACCCAGCCGGCCCGCTCCTCCGGGGGGAGGACTCCGAGGAGTCCGGCCCGCTCGGCCAGGGAGACCGCGCCGGGGCCGCCGGCCCCGGGGGCCGACGGCGCGCCCAGCAGCGCCCTCGACCACTCGGCGTCCTGCTGCCGCACCGCGGCACGGCACCACGCCCCGTGCAGTTCGCCCTGCCAGTCGTCCGCCACCGCCAGCGCCACGATCTGCCCGGGCGTCCGCCCGCCCAGCCGCGCGGGCCAGGACCCGAGCGGGGCCGCCTCCACCACCTGGCCGAGCCACCAGGACCGTTCGCCCCGGCCGGCCGGCGGCCGGGCGACGACACCGTCCCGTTCCATGTCCGCGTCGCAGCAGTGCGGCGCCTCGACGACCAGCGTCGGCGTGTCACGGGTGTGGTCGACGGCCACACACGTCGCGGCACGCGCCGCCATCCGCGAGGCGAGCGCGGAGTCCGGCAGCCCGGACAGCAGCTCCGCCGCCGTCGCCCGCACATTGCGGCTCCGGTCGGACAGCGCCTGCTCCAGGAACGGCTCGTCGCCCGGGCCGAGACCGGTGCGCAACGAGTCCACGAACATCAGCCGGTCCTCGGCCCGCTCCGCGGCCCATGTGGTCGCCAGGAGCTCTCGAGCGGACTGCGGATCGCGCGCCCGCAGCGCCGCGAGCAGGGCGACCCGCTCCGCGAACAACCCCTCCCGCCAGAGCCGGCCGGTACGCTCGGCGTCCTCGGGCGGCGCCGCCGCGCCGCCCGGAGCCGAGCGCAGCGCGAACCGCCACTCCGGGTTCATCCGAGCCAGCCACAGCGCGCGCGGACCGGCGAACTCCAGCACCGCCGGACGCAGGTCCGTACGTCCCCGGGCCGCGTCCAGCAGGGCGGGCAGCAGCGGCGGGGGCGCCGCATAGCCGTACCCGTTCGCCGCCGCCAGCCACTGCGGCAGCAACTCCCGCAGGTCCGGGGCCGCGCCCCGGCGGCCGCCCCCCGCCCCCGGACGGTCCGCCAGCAGCGCCGCGAGCCGGCGGGCCGCCGCCGCGGGCAGGGGCGGACGGGGGTCGGCGGGCGCCCGATCCGGGCGCTGCGCGGCGGGTGCCGCCCGTAGCCCGGCCCGCCGCCGCACGGTCGCCGCGGCGGCCGCGTCGAGCAGCGCCACCGGAGCCTCCCGGCCGGAGCCCGGACCGGGCGGGGGGCGGCGCTCGGTACCCAGCAGCGCCGCGGTGACCAGGTCCTCCCAGTCGCCCGTCGTGAGCGGGTCCGCCGGGGTCACGGTCTGGTCCATCGGGGCTCTCCTCCTCTGTGGACGTCCGGTCCTCTGTGGATGTCCGGGCCTTCCGGCCGGGGACGGAACCAGGCAGGGCGGCCGCCCGGCCGCTCAGGTGCCGTCAGCACAGCGCCACCGCCTCGCCCGCTCCCTCCGGCCAGGCCGTCAGCGGGGTGAAGCCGCGGTGGCCGCACTCACCGAAGACCGTGACCGGCGCGCCGCCCGACAAGGCGACCAGCCGCCACAGCCCGGGGCGGGCCCGGGCGACGGAGGTCAGCGGCAGGGCCGCGTCCGTGTCCGCGTCGGCGAGCTGCCAGGAGTCGCCGTCCCGGGCCGGCACCACCCGCTCCAGCGTCACCGGGACGGACTCCAGCCACGGGTCGTCCCGCAGGGCCGCCCCGTAGCGGGCGGCGGCCTGCGGCACCGGCACCCCGGGCGGCCGGACCGACGACGGCACCGCCGAGGCGAACTGTCTCCCCAGAGCCGCCCGCTGCTGCCCGGCGCCCGGGTAGGCGGACACCTCGGCGTCCAGGGCCAGCCCGACCGGCAGGGCCAGCTCCGGAGCCCGTCCGGCGGCACCGTACGACAGCAGCAGCGCCGTGCGGTGCGAGGCGGCGCCGTACAGCCAGACGCGGCGGGTGGTCAGTTTCGCGTCCGCGGTGTCGTACCGGGCGAGCACCAGCCACTCGTCGCGCAGCGGCGGCCCGTCCGCCGTGCCGGGCAGCCCCACACGGGACCGGACCGTCGCCGCCAGGTCCCCGGGCAGCTCCTCGCGGCGCAGCCAGCCCTGGTCCAGCAGGTGCAGCAGGGCGCACTCCTCCAGCAGGCGTACGGGCCAGCCGGGGCCCGAGGACGGTATCGCGCCCAGTTCCCTGACCCGCGCCGCCAGGCCGGGCGCCTGGGCGTCGACCATGCGGGCCGCCGTCTCCTCCCACAGTCCGTACCCCGCCCGCTCGGCCTCCGACAGTCCGCCCCGCAGGAGGTCCGCCAGACGCTGCTCCAGCTCGATCGCTCCCGCGGTGACCCGGGCGGCCCGGCGCTCCGCGCGGCGCCGGGCCGCCTCCGGGTCGGCCGCACCCGGCCCGGCACCCGAGGCCGCCGACCGCCTCTCCTCCGACCGCCCGCGTCGTCCCGTGATCCACTGCGCCGCCCACGCCGGCGGCTCCCCCGGCGCCACCGCCGGATCCTCCTCCGCCCAGAGCAGCAGCAGGCCGAGCGCGTGTTTGCACGGGAACTTGCGGCTCGGGCAACTGCACCGGTACCCGGGCCCGCTGTCGCCCGCGAGGTCGACGGCGGTCCGGTACGGGCTGCTTCCGCTGCCCTTGCACAGTCCCCACACCGCCCCCTCGGTGCCGCAGCCGGCCTCGGACCACGGACCGGCCGTGCCCAGCCTGCCGCCCGCCCTGCGTGACGCGGCGTCAGGCGCCAGTGCCAGCACCTGTTCCGCGCTCCACCGCTCCCCCTGCTGATTCATGTCCCCGACCGTAGGACCCGCCACTGACAATGACCGCCGCGGCAAGCGTCTTCGCAGGTCGGAGCCGATTGTCAGTGCCGTGGTGCACGGTGGACACCAGATCCGAACCGGCCCAGCTGGAGGGGGACTTTGCCATGACTGTGTCCGCGGGGACGGCTGCCGCCGCACCGGACGAGAAGGACCCGGCGGGCGCGGCCCGGGCGCTGCGTCCGCACGCCGAGGACGCCTTCGCCCACGAACTCGCCGCGCTGGCGGCGCAGGACGACCGCCCCCGCCCGCCGCGCTGGAGGCTGTCGCCCTGGGCGGTGGCGACGTACCTGCTCGGCGGCACCCTGCCGGACGGCACGGTGGTCACCCCGAAGTACGTGGGCCCCCGGCGCATCGTGGAGGTCGCCGTCACCACGCTTGCCACCGACCGCGCGCTGCTGCTGCTCGGGGTGCCCGGCACCGCGAAGACCTGGGTGTCCGAGCACCTGGCCGCGGCGGTCAGCGGCGACTCGACACTGCTGGTGCAGGGCACGGCGGGTACACCCGAGGAAGCGATCCGCTACGGCTGGAACTACGCCCGGCTGCTCGCCCACGGGCCGAGCCGCGAGGCGCTGGTGCCCAGCCCGGTCATGCGGGCCATGGCGGAGGGGACCACGGCGCGCGTCGAGGAGCTGACCCGCATCCCGGCCGACGTGCAGGACACGCTGATCACGATCCTGTCGGAGAAGACGCTGCCGATACCCGAGCTGGGACAGGAGGTTCAGGCGGTCCGCGGCTTCAACCTGATCGCCACGGCCAACGACCGCGACCGCGGGGTCAACGACCTCTCCAGCGCCCTGCGCCGCCGCTTCAACACGGTCGTACTGCCGCTGCCGGAGAGCGTGGACGTCGAGGTCGACATCGTCGCGCGGCGCGTCGACCAGATCGGCCGCTCCCTCGACCTGCCGGCGGTGCCCGACGGCGTGGACGAGATCCGCCGCGTCGTCACCGTCTTCCGGGAACTGCGCGACGGCGTCACCGCCGACGGCCGGACGAAACTGAAGTCGCCCAGCGGCACGCTGTCGACCGCCGAGGCGATCTCCGTCGTCACCGGCGGTCTGGCGCTGGCCGCACACTTCGGCGACGGGCTGCTGCGACCGGGCGACGTGGCCGCGGGCGTTCTCGGCGCCGTGGTCCGCGATCCCGCCGCCGACCGGGTCGTCTGGCAGGAGTATCTGGAGGCCGTGGTCCGCGAGCGCGACGGCTGGACGGACTTCTACCGCGCCTGCCGGGAGGTGAGCGCATGACCGGAAGGCAGGAGGGGACCGGCCGGCGGCGCACGCCCCCCGCCTCCCGCCGAGGGAGCACGCCCTCGGCCGGGCCGGCGCAGCCCCGCACGGCGGCCGGCACCGCGGGGCCCCGCCCGGCGGGCCGCGCGACCGCGAGGACCGGCCCGGCGGGGCACGGGATGCGCGGGAGTGCGGCGCGCGGGGGCGGGACGTCCGGCGGCCGCCCGCGGGGCCCGGCGAGTCGCCCGCCCGCTCCCGGCGGGCCGCGCCACCACCGCCGGGCTCCCCGGCCGGCCGGGGAGCCCGGCGGGGGGGGGGGGGGGGGGGGGGGGGGGGGGGGGGGGGGGGGGGGGGGGGGGGGGGGGGGGGGGGGGGGGGGGGGGGGGGGGGGGGGGGGGGGGGGGGGGGGGGGAGGGGGGGGGGGGGGGGGGGGGGGGGGGGGGGGGGGGGGGGGGGGGGGGGGGGGTCCCCCCCCCCCCCCCCCCGCCGCCGGGAAGCCGCTACGGAGTGGTGCTCAGGCCCTGCTTCTCCATCTCGGCGATGGTCTGCTTCTGCGCCGTGCCCAGCGCGCCGGCGATGGTGCCCTTGCCCGCCCACGCCTTGCCCAGGCCGTCATCGAGGTCGGCCGCCGTCCTGGTCATCAGCGGCCCCCAGGTCCACCCCGTCCTCACCTGCGACGCGGCGTCGGCGAAGACCTTGTAGATGTTCTGACCGCCGAAGTACGCGTCGCCCTTGGCGAGCTGGGGCAGGTCCAGGAGCTTTTCGGCGGCCGGGTACAGAGCGGCCTTCTCGACCAGAGTGCCGTAGGCCTCGCGGTCGGTGCTCAGCCAGTGGGCGAACTCCCAGGCGGCCTTCGGGTCGTCGCAGCCCTTGAGGACCGCGGTGGCGGAGCCGCCGGCATTGCCGGTCCGGAGGTTGCCCGCATCCCACTGGGGCATCGGGGCGACCGCCCACTGCCCGGCGCCGTTCTTCGCGCCGCCCTTGATGACCCCGGCCTGCCAGACCGCGCCGACCACGGTGGCGATGTCGCCGTCGCCCAGGCCGGTGTACCACGCCTGGTCGTACATCGGCGCGCTGCTGATCAGGTGGTCGTCGGCGAGGCCCTGCCAGTAGTCGGCGACCTTCTTGTTGGCTGCCGAGTCCATCGTGACCTGCCAGGCGTCGCCCTTGGTGGCGAACCAGTCGGCGCCGGCCTGCCAGGCCAGTCCCGCGTAGTCGTAGTCGAGGTAGGGCGAGGAGATGTAGCGCTTGGGGGAGGAGGCGTGGATCTTCTCGGCCGCGGTCCGGTACTCGGCCCAGGTGGCCGGCGGCTTCAGCCCGAGCGAGTCGAAGACCTTCTTGTTGTAGAACAGCGCCATCGGGCCGGTGTCGACGGGGGCGCCGAAGACCTGCTTGCCCAGGGTGACCGCGTTCCAGGCGGCCTCCTGGAAGTCGGCCTGGTCGGCTGCGCTGACCTCGCCGGACACGTCCTGCAGGGCGCCCTGCGCGGCGAAACTCGGCAGGGTCTCGTACCCCAGCTGTGCCAGACAGGGCGCGTTGCCCGCCTTCACCGCGTTCAGCATCTTCTGGTAGCCGCCCTTGGCGCCCGGCTGGACGGCCTGGTAGGTGACCCGGGTGTCGGGGTGCGAGGCGTCGAACGCCTCGACCGCGTCCGCGTAACCCGGAGCCCAGCCCCAGAATGTGATCGATGACTTCCCGGACTCCGGTGATGCGCCGCCACCGGCGTCACCGGAGCACGCCGTTGCGGCGAGCAGTAGCGTCAGCGCTCCGGCAGAGCCCAGAAAACGACGCAGAACTGTATGTTTCACGGCTACTCCTACAACGGGCTGCGAGCTGGGCGAGGGCACTCCACAGGGGCCGCGGGGCGGCCGGTGTGCTGCCGGAGCAGGCACCGGAGCGCTTCGATGGAGCGAGACTATGGCAGAGAATGTTATCGATGCCAAGACGTCTGGGGCGGTGACTTCGGTGGGCACCCCCGGGTGCTGCTGACCGTGGAGAATGAGAGCGTTATCATCGGTGGGGTCGGCCAGAGGAAGGAAGCCATGTCCGAGCAGGGTGCGCAGGTCAGGGTGCGGCCGCCGGGGATGGCGGACGTGGCGCGGGCCGCCGGCGTGTCGGCGCAGACGGTGTCACGCGTGCTGTCGAACCACCCCAACGTGCAGGAGCGCACCCGGGCCAAGGTGCTGGCGGCAGTGGAGCAGCTCGGCTACCGCCGCAACAACGCGGCGCGGATGCTGTCCTCCGGCCGCAGCCGCACCATCGGCGTGGTCACGCTGCAGACCACCTTCTACTCCCGCACGGCCGTCACCGCAGGCATCGAGCACGCGGCGCAGGCCGCCGGGTACGCGGTCAGCACGGCCACCACCGCCTCGCTGGACACCTCCGCCATAGAGGCGGCGCTCTCCCGGCTGGCGGACCAGGGCGTCGAGGGCGTGATCCTCTCCGTGCCGCTCATCCACAGCAGCCCCCGCATCGAGCAGCTGACCCGGGCCGTCCCCACCATCACCATCGACGGCTCTCGCACCGACACCACCGAGGTCGTCGCCATCGACCAGGCGCTGGCCGCCCGCCTGGCCACCCGGCACCTGCTCGACCTCGGCCACGAGACGGTCTGGCACATCGCGGGCCCCGAGATGTGGCTGGAGGCCGCCGGCCGGCGTGACGGATGGCGCGAGACCCTGGAGGCGGCCGGCCGGCCGGTGCCGCCCGAGCTGGAGGGTGACTGGTCGCCCGCCTCCGGCTACCGCAACGGACTCATCGTCGGCCGCATCCCCGACGCCACCGCGGTGTTCGTCGCCAGCGACGAGATGGCCTTCGGCGTGATCCGCGCCCTCACCGAACTCGGCCGGCGCGTGCCCGAGGACGTCTCTCTGGTCGGCATGGACGACATCGACCTCGCGGCCTACTGCACCCCTCCGCTGACCACCATTGCCCAGCCCTTCTCCCGCACCGGCGAACTCGCGGTCGCCCACCTCCTGCGGCACATCACCGACCCCGACGGTGTCGTCGTCCCCGGCTCCGTGGAACCCGAACTCGTCATCAGGGGAAGCACCGCCCCCAGGTGAACCCGGGTCGCCTCCGACTCCCGTCCCCGGCGGCGGAAGTGTCGCGCAGGGGCCCGCGTCGTCGGACGGGCCCATGCGCCGCCTTCCCCGGGCATGCGATACCGGCCTGCCTCCTGTGTGGGGCCGAGCGCGACACGGTCAACTCCCATGGGGCCACCGGCTTAACCGTTGGATGGAGTCCCTGACCACCCTGTAGGTTCCCGGGTGTGAGTGACGACGGCAAGACTCGGATTCGTTTCGCGGCGGAGGCGGATGCAGGCGTGATCGCACGCATCCACATGACTTCCCGGTCGGCGACCATGCCCTATCTTCCAGTGCAGAAACGCAGTCACGAGCAGGTGACCCGATGGGTCCGGGACGTCCTGCTCAAGCAGTGCCGCACCTGGGTCGCAGTGCGTGATGCGGAGATCGCCGGCTATGCCGCCCTCGACGGCGACATGCTCGAACACCTCTACCTGCGCCCCGACGCCCGTCGGCAGGGCATCGGCACGCTACTCCTCGACGAGGTCAGGCGGCACAGCCCGGACAGGGTGTCTCTGCAGGTCTTTCAGCAGAACACCGACGCACGGGCGTTCTACGAGCGCCACGGTTTCACCGTCCTTGACACCAGCGACGGCGATCGCAACATGGAGAACCTGCCGGACATGACCCTTCGCTGGACGCCCGCCCGTACCCGGTGAACCGGCCCGCCCGCGCGAGCCGCACGGCGTGACCGATCCGGTCACGCCACGTTGGCGAGGGAATGTCGGGCCTGGGGAGAGCTCCATCCGCTCCCACGCTGTATCCGTCAACTCACCTCGACCTGCCGTGGTCAACGATCAGGGTGCTCGTGCTCGGACTCTCGGGCCGGGTCCGTCACGAAACGGCTCAGCCGGTACGTGGTCGGCAGTGTGAGTCGCCCGCACAGCGTGTCGATCCGGATCGTCGGCCCGTCGACTCCTGCCTCCCGGAGACGGCGCAACCACGTACGCATCTCCGCCTGGTCCCGAGTCTCGACGACCACTTCCCACCGCCCCGCGTCCGGCGCGATACGAGAAGCACGCCGCTGCCGCGCGTCCTCCTGTCGCCGCTTCCTCTTCCTCTGTCCTGGCACCTGCCCAGAATCACCGGCCGGCGGCAGCACGGCAAGGCGATCGGGTCGAACACGTACCCGCTCGTTGATCATTTGTCGGACAGGCCCTGGCCGGATGCCCTGCTCGCTGCGGACGCGGGGCAGCATGCCGGAAGGCCGACCGGACGCGCAACCGTGACCACGACGACGCCCCCGAAGGGTGCCGGACCCCGCGCGACCGGGACTTCCGCAACGGTTCCCGGTCGCCCGCATGCTCCCTCGGCACCCTTGGCGCGCAGAACACGGCCTGTTCGAGTGCGCCGCGTACGGTCACCGCCGGTGTGGGCTACTTGTCGCCGGCTACCCGGCCGCGGTGTGCTGCGGCTGGGGGGAGGGCGGGAAGGTACTGCTCGACCCAGATGGTCTTGCCGGCGCGGTGGTGGCGGGTGCCCCAACGGTCGGCGACATGGCTGACGAGGAAGAGGCCGCGGCCGCCTTCGTCCGTGGTGTGGGCTCGGCGCAGATGCGGGGATGTGTTGGCGCCGTCGCTTACTTCGCAGATCAGTACCTGGGAGCGAATCAGTCGCAGGGTGAAGGGCGGAGCGGCGTACCGGACGGCGTTGGTGACCAGCTCGCTGACGATCAGCTCGGTGGAGAAGAGGCGGTCCTCGAGCCCCCAGAGGCGCAGCTGCTCGGACACCAGGGCGCGGGCGTGGGCTGCGGCCCGGAGACCGGGCTGCAGCTCCCAGTGCGCGACGTGGCCGTCGCTCAGGCGTTGCGTCCGGGCGAGAAGCAGGGCGACGTCGTCGTCGCTGCCGCCGCGGCCGAGGGTGGCGGTGCAGACGCGGTCGCACAACTGGTGGAGCGAAGTGCCGGCCGCGGGGGCGGTCAGAGCGCGGGCCAGGCGGGCGAGAGCGTCGTCGGTCTCCTGCACGCGCAGGTTCAGCAGTCCGTCGGTGTACAGGACGATGACCGTGCCGGGGTCGAGGTGGAACTCCTTGTCCTCGAACACGGTGGCCGGGATCCCCAGGGGCGGGGTCTCGGGCAGTCGGAGGAACTCGACGCTGCCGTCGGCCGTCAGGAGCGCGGCAGGCGCATGCCCCGCGCCGGCCATGGTGCAGCCTCCGGTGACGGGGTCGTAGACGAGGAACAGCAGTGTGGCGCCGGGCTCGCGCTCCGGATCCTCCTCGCCCAGGCGCACCACGAGGTCGTTCATCCGGGTGAGCAGCTCCGCGGGAGCGAGGTCGAGATCGGCGAGAGTGTGGACGGCGGTGCGCAAGCGCCCCATCAGGGCGGCGGCGTGGACACCGTGCCCGACGACATCGCCGATGACCAGGGCCACCCGGCTGCCGGACAGCGGGATCACGTCGAACCAGTCCCCGCCGACGCCCGCCGAGGAGTCCGCCGGCACATAGTGGTGGCACGCCTCCACCGCAGGCAGCGAGGGCACTGCACGCGGCAGCAGTTCACGCTGCAGAGCCAACGCCACGTCCTCGGTCACGTTCAGGCGCCTCTCACGCGCCCGGGCCTGGGCCAGCAGCACCCCCACCAGGCTGACCCCGGCGACCAGGCCGAGCTTGATCGCCCACACGTCCCAGACGTCGGCCCGGCCGCTGTGCACAGCCGCGTACACGGCGACCGTGAGCGCGCCCAGCAACGCGGTGGCGGGGACCGTGTGCACGGCCGCCGCCAGAAGCGGCACCGCGGCAAGGAGAAGCCCGAAGTGGTCGCGCGGTGACGAGAACACCACGATGGCGGTGACCAGCACCAGGGCGAAGCTCGGCAGCGTCAGGAGCAGCCGACGGCTTCCGCCTGACGAGGGCGAGCTGTGGACCAGTGCACCCATCCGGCTATCACCATCCGCCACGTACTCGCCGACCGGTCGGTTCGATGACCCCACTCGGCACAAAGCGGCAGGCACCGGCGAGCTGCGTTCGCGGTGCCTGTCAGGAAATCACCGGTGTCGCCCGTTTTGGGTCACTATTACCACAGTACTACTCCGCCTTCCCCCTCTGCTGCGGCTGCACCATGGCGTCGCATGGTCCGGGCCTCTTCCCGAGCGGTGGACACGCTGACAGGGATCCGCCTGATCCGGAGGGAGTGAGGCGAGCGCCGAGGGCGTTGAAGGACCACTGGAGCAGCGGGGGAATCAGTGCGCCGGCAGCGACTCCCCGGAGTCTGCCCAGAGATGCTCGTGGCAGACTCCCCGGAGCGCGGGGGCCCGAGGAAGGTCGTGGATTGCAGGGTCAGGAGATCGCGTAACCTGGCGAAATGCTGACCGAGGTGACGGCGACCCGCTACGTCGCGCCGCTGCACGAGGGCGGCTCCGTCCCCGCGATCGTCGAGGCCGACGACTCCGGCACCTACGTCGTGAAGTTCACCGGCTCCGCGCAGGGGCGCAGGGCGCTGGTGGCCGAGGTGGTCGTGGGGGAGCTGGCGCGGGCGCTCGGACTGCGGTTCCCCGAGCTGGTCCTGGTGCACTTCGATCCGGCCGTCGCCGCTTCCGAGCCGCACCAGGAGGTGCGCGCCCTGCACCGCTCCAGCGCCGGCGTGAACCTCGGCATGGACTTCCTCCCGGGCGCGAGGGACTTCACTCCGGAGGTCGCCGCGGACTTTCCCGTGGACCCGCTGGAGGCCGGGCGGATCGTCTGGCTGGACGGGCTGACCGCCAACGTCGACCGCACCGTCCACAGCTCCAACCTGCTGGTCTGGCCCACGCTGGGCGTCGCGCCGCCGCGGCTGTGGCTGATCGACCACGGGGCCGCGCTGGTCTTCCACCACCGCTGGGAGGGCGCCGATCCCGCGAAGCGGTACGACTTCCGGCACCACGCCCTCGGGCGCCACGCCCCCGACGTGCGCGCCGCCGACGCGGAACTCGCACCGAGGGTGACCGCGGAACTGCTGCACGAGGTGCTCGCGGCGGTGCCCGACGCCTGGCTGGAGGGGCCGGACGGCGGCGCTAGTCCCGCCGGGGCCCGGCAGGCGTACGTGGATCATCTGCTCGCCCGGGTGCGGGCCTCCGCGGCCTGGCTGCCGACCGACTTCCCCACCCGGGAGGAACTCGCGGCCGAGGACGCCCGGCGGGCCGCGCGCACCCGCCGGGGGCGTCCGCCCTGGCTCCGGCACGTTCCGGATCTGCACGGCAGGCCGCAGGTGGAGGCGGACGGGTCGGCGCACCTGGAGTGACTCCCGGCGGACCGGCCGCCGTTGACCGACTGCCGTTGACCGACTGCCGTTGACCGGCCGCTGCGGGCCGGCCGCGGTCGGCCGGGTCCCGCGGCCGGCCCGCCGGCCCGCCGGGCGGACCGGCGCGCGGCGCCTCAGCCCCGGAGCTGCTCGTAGGCGGGCAGGGTGAGGAAGTCGGCGTAGTCCTCGTCCAGCGCCACCTTCAGCAGAAGGTCGTGGGCCCGCTTCCAGTCGCCGCCGGCGAAGGCCTCCTCGCCGATCTCCGCGCGGATGTTCTCCAGCTCCTCGGCGGCGACCGCGCGGGCCAGTTCGGCGGTGACCCGCTCGCCGTTGTCGAGGACGACGCCGGCGTTGATCCACTGCCAGATCTGGGAGCGGGAGATCTCGGCCGTGGCGGCGTCCTCCATCAGGTTGAAGATGGCCACCGCGCCGAGGCCGCGCAGCCAGGCCTCGATGTAGCGGATACCGACCTGCACCGCGTTGACCAGGCCCGCGTACGTCGGCTTGGCGTCGAGCGAGTCGACGGCGATCAGGTCGGCCGCCCTGACGTCGACGTCCTCGCGCAGCCGGTCCTTCTGGTTCGGCCGGTCGCCGAGCACCTTGTCGAAGGACTCCATGGCGATCGGCACCAGGTCGGGGTGGGCCACCCAGGAGCCGTCGAAGCCGTCGCCCGCCTCGCGGTCCTTGTCGGCGCGGACCTTCTCGAAGGCGACCCTGTTGACCTCGGCGTCCCTGCGGGAGGGGATGAAGGCGGCCATCCCGCCGATGGCGTGCGCACCCCGCTTGTGGCAGGTGCGGACGAGGAGTTCGGTGTACGCCCGCATGAACGGGGCGGTCATCGTGACCGCGTTGCGGTCCGGCAGCACGAACCGCTCGCCGCCGTCGCGGAAGTTCTTCACGATGGAGAACAGGTAGTCCCAGCGGCCCGCGTTCAGCCCCGAGGCGTGGTCGCGCAGCTCGTAGAGGATCTCCTCCATCTCGTACGCGGCCGTGATCGTCTCGATCAGGACGGTGGCGCGCACGCTCCCCTGGGGGATGCCGAGGTGGTCCTGGGCGAAGACGAACACGTCGTTCCAGAGCCGGGCCTCCAGGTACGACTCGGTCTTCGGCAGGTAGAAGTACGGGCCCTTGCCGAGGTCGAGCAGGCGCCGGGCGTTGTGGAAGAAGTAGAGGCCGAAGTCGACGAAGGCGCCGGGCACCGGCTCGCCGTCGACCAGCAGGTGACGCTCGTCCAGGTGCCAGCCGCGCGGGCGCATCACGACGGTGGCGAGTTCCCCGTCGGGTCGCAGCGCGTAGGACTTGCCCGTGCGCTCGTCCGTGAAGTCGATGTTCCGGGTGTAGGCGTCGATCAGGTTGAGCTGACCGAGGACGACGTTCTCCCAGGTCGGCGCGGAGGCGTCCTCGAAGTCCGCGAGCCAGACCCGGGCGCCCGAGTTCAGGGCGTTGATGGTCATCTTGCGGTCGGTGGGGCCGGTGATCTCGACGCGCCGGTCGTCGAGTGCCGCGGGGGCCGGGGCGACGCGCCAGGAGTCGTCGGCGCGGACGGCGGCGGTCTCCGGGAGGAAGTCGAGGGTGCAGGTGCGGGCGATCTCGGCGCGGCGCTCGGCCCGGCGGGCGAGGAGTTCGGCCCGACGCGGCGTGAACCGCCGGTGCAGCTCCGCCACGAAGGCGAGCGCCGCGTCGGTGAGGACCTCTTCCTGCCGGGGCAGGGGCTCGGCGTCGACGATGGCCAGCGGGGACGGCGCTGGTGCGGACATGAACTGTCACTTCCTTCAGCGGTGGCACCGGGTGCCTAGAGGTGCAATCAGGGCATTCACACCGCGATCGCCGTCCCCGGCTCGGCTGCGGTCGCGAGAGGGGAGGTCGGGTGCTTCTGGTCAGTGGATACTAGTTTCCTTATCGTGGAACTTCAATGGTTTGTTGATGTCGAGATTCTCCGGGTCGAGGCAAGGTGGCGCCCCGTGCCACCCCGTTCACCGAAGGTGCACGAGGTCGCCGGGAGTGTCGATGTCGTAGGGCAGTGCCACGTCCCCGCACTCCACCAGGGTGACCTCCTCCCGGCGCGCGGCCAGGTAGGCGCGCGCCCCCCGGTCGCCGGTCGCACTCGCCGCGATGCCGGCCCAGTGGTCCGCGCCGAACAGGACCGGGTGCCCGCGGACGCCGTCGTAGGCGGCCGAGACCAGCGAGGACCCGTCCTCGCAGGCGCCCCGTACCCGTGCCACCGCCGCCGGTCCGATGCCCGGCTGGTCGACCAGCAGCACCAGCGCGGCAACCGCCCCGGTCCCGGCGAGCGAGTCCAGACCGGCGCGCAGCGAGGAACCCATGCCCTGCTCCCACTCCGGGTTCTCCACCACCGTGCAGTCCTCCAGCCGCGCCCGCGCGCGGACTTCCGCGGCCCGCGCTCCCAGCACCACGTGGACGCGCCCGCAGCCGGCCGCCCGCAGAACCCCGACCGCGTGGTCCACCAGTGGCCGCCCCCGGTGCTCGAGCAGCGCCTTGGGGCGCCCGCCCAGCCGCCTCCCGCCGCCCGCGGCGAGCAGCAGGCCCGCGACCGCGACCCCCGGTGTGCCCGCGGTCGTCTCCGGTGTGGTCCGAGATGTCATCACGATTCCTGCATACCGCACCCGACCGGGTGGAGCCCGCGTGCCACATCGGGTTTCATGGGAGCCGTCCCGAACCGCGGACCAAGTGGGCGCAATGGAGCGTGAGTTGACTTCGGCTGGCAATTCGGCAGGAAAGACGGCGGGGAACGAGGACGTGTTCCGGCCGCTGGAGGCGGGAGACCCCGGGACGGTCGCCGGGTATCGGATCACCGCCCGGCTCGGCGCCGGCGGCATGGGCAAGGTCTACCTGTCGTACACGCCCGGCGGTCGCGCCGTGGCGGTGAAGGTGATCCGTCCGGAGTTCAGCGAGGACGCCGAGTTCCGCCGCCGCTTCAAACGGGAGGTCGACGCCGCGCAACGGGTCCAGGGCCTGTACACCGCGCCCGTCATCGACGCCGACCCCGACGGGCCCCGGCCCTGGCTGGCCACGGCGTACGTGCCCGGCCCGTCCCTGGCCGACACGGTCGCCGCGCACGGCCCGCTGCCGGTGCCGACGGTGCTGCTGCTGGTCGCCGGTATCGCTGAGGCGCTGCACGTCATCCACGGCGCGGGCATCGTGCACCGCGACCTGAAGCCGTCGAACGTGCTGCTCGCCTCCGACGGCCCCCGCGTCATCGACTTCGGTATCGCCCGCGCGGCCGACGCGACATCCCTCACCGGCAGCGGGATCACCATCGGCACCCCGTCCTTCATGGCGCCCGAACAGGCCGCCGGGCGGGAGGTCACCCCCGCGACCGACCTCTTCGCCCTCGGCCAGGTGGCCGCGTACGCGGCCCTGGGCACGCCCGCCTTCGGGGAGGGCACCGGGCACGGGGTGCTGTACCGCATCGTCCACGAGGAGCCGGAGCTGGACGAGGTGCCCGAGCGGGTACGCGAGCTCGTCACCCGGTGCCTGGCGAAGAACCCCGACGACCGGCCCTCCGTCGCCGAGGTCATCGCGCTCTGCCAGGAGGCCAACGCCGAGACCGTGCTACGCCGCCCGGAGGACTGGCTTCCCAGCGCCGTCGCCGCCGACATCACCGGCCGGGTGGCCGCTCCGGCGCCGCCCCAGTCCCCGCCGGCCGATCCCGGCCCCCGGACGGCCCCGCCCGCGGCCGGCGCCCCCCGGCCGGGCATCCCGCCGATGCCGCCGGCCGCGCCCGCCCCGCCGCACCCGCAGGGAGCGACCCCGCCGCCCGGACCCGCCCCCGCCCCATCTGCGGCGCACCCGTCCCCGACGGCCCCGGGACCGACCGCGCCCGCCGCACCGCCCCCGGCGGCCTACGAGCCTCCCGCGGCAGCCGCGGCGTCCGGCGCCGGGCCCGCCTCGGCTCCGGCCGGCCCGGTCGGTCCTGCCGCCGGCGGGCCCGCGCCGGCGGGCTACGTCCCCACCGAGGTCTCCGCTCCGGCCACCCCGCCGCCCGGTTTCGGCCCCGCAGCCGCACCGTGGCCCGGCGGCCCGTCACCCCAGGGCCCGGCCACCGCCGCCCTGCCCGCACCGCCGGCACCGCCGCCTGCTCGCCGCGGGAGGCGACTCGCCGTGGCCGCCCTGGTCGGCGTCCTGGTCTTCGCGGCGGCCGGCGCGGGCACGGCCTACGTGCTGACCCGCGGCGAGCAGCAGGATCAGGGCGCCCAGGCCGCCCAGGGCGGCGGCAGCACCACGAGCCCGGCCGGTCGGGAGACCGCGTCCGCTGCCGCTCCCGCCAGCAGCGATGCCGGCAGCGATGCGGGCGGTGCTGCCGGCGGCGACGCGGGCAGCGGGGTCGGGGGCGTTGCCGCCACCTCGGCTCCCTCCCCGACCGCAACCAGCACGGTCCCCGGCGATGCGCCGCCGGACGTGGCGAAGTCGGGGATCGACCTGGTCGACGCCTACCACCTGACGTTCGGTGACGATGCGCTCAAACCGGTCAGGGACGAGTCGGAGGGCGACATCGCCTACAGCTGGAACAGCGGGAGTCTCTCGACGGACGGCCGCCTCATCCTGCTGAGCCGCTCGCAGCAGGGCACGTTGGACACCTGCCGCACGGAGACCCGCTACGCCGGATCCGTGAGTACCGACGCTCTCGCCAAGGGCCAGCAGATCTGCGTCCTCACCGATACCGGAGACATCGGCCTGATCACCTTCCAGGGTCTGTCCCCCGACTCCGATCCGAGCCGCTACGCCACCCTCGACGTGGAGGTGTGGCGGGGGGCGCTGTGAGGCACGCGCTGTGACAAACCGATGACGCAGCGGACTGGCGCCGAGCGGGTGACGTGGCGTTAACTGGTCGGTCTCACAGGCGGGTCGGGCTCCGCCGCCGGGTGTGCGGGGCCCTCGCCGAGCGGTCGGGGCCCCGTCAGGGGGGCGGGTCCCATGCCGGCCGATCGGGAGTCCGGGCGACGCCGGCGGCCGGCACCGGGGACGACGCGCAAGGAACGTGCGAAGGGGAGGACCGTGTTGCGGAGCATGGAGCAGAGGCGGGTGACCGGCCGCGACGAGGAACTTCGGGCCGCGGGGCTGCGTGCCGCCGTGTCCCGGCTGCGCCGGGAGCTGGCCGCGCACCCCGCGGAGTTCCCGGACCGGGGCGTCGCCGAGGAGGAACTGGCCGCGCTGGCCGCCATGTCCGCCGGGGGTGCCCCGGAGATACGGCGTCTGCGCCGCTCCCTGCTCCTGGTCGCGGGTGCCATCGGTTCGGTCAGTGCACTCGCCCCGGGCCTCGCGGAGGTCCGCGAGGCGGTGGACCTGTTCGGCCGCCCGCCGCTGCGCTGACCGCCCGCCCGGGGGCCCGCGCCGGGGTCCGCCGCGCGGTCCGGATGCGCGTCGCCCGCCCCGCCCGGGGGCCGGAGCTCCGTCCCCGGCGCGGCCTCGGGCCCGGGAGATGCCGGGCCGGGGGGATGGCAGGCCGTCCGGGGCCCGGGGGATGTCAGGCCGTCGAGGGGACGCGGCGTCGGGGGGATGTGGTGTCCGGGGGACGCCGCGTCCCCTCGGGGGATGTCAGGCCGTCCCGTTGCCGCCCGAGCTGGCCAGTGCCTCGGAGAGGTCGCGGGCCACCTGCTGGAGGATCGGCACGATCCGCTCGGTCGCCGCCTCCGTGACCCGGCCCGCCGGACCGGAGATCGAGATGGCGGCCGTCGTGGGGGAGTCGGGCACGGAGACCGCCAGGCAGCGCACACCGATCTCCTGCTCGTTGTCGTCCACCGCGTAGCCGGTCCGGCGCACGTCCTCCAGCGCCGCCAGGAAGCCCTCCGGGGTGGTGAGCGTCCTCTCGGTCGCGGCGGGCATTCCGGTGCGGGCGAGCAGCGCGCGGACCTCCTCGGCCGGGAAGTCGGCGAGGAGGGCCTTGCCGACGCCCGTGGAGTGCGGCAGGACGCGTCGGCCCACCTCGGTGAACATCCGCATCGAGTGCTTCGACGGCACCTGCGCCACGTACACGATCTCGTCACCGTCGAGGAGTGCCATGTTGGCGGTTTCGCCGGTCTCCTCGACCAGGCGGGCGAGGTAGGGGCGTGCCCAGGTGCCCAGCAGGCGGGCGGCCGACTCGCCGAGCCGGATCAGGCGCGGGCCGAGCGCGTAGCGGCGGTTGGGCTGCTGGCGTACGTATCCGCAGGCCACCAGGGTGCGCATCAACCGGTGGATGGTGGGCAGCGGCAGTCCGCTGCTCGCGGACAGCTCGCTCAGGCCGACCTCGCCACCCGCGTCCGCCATCCGCTCCAGCAGGTCGAAGGCGCGCTCCAGGGACTGGACCCCGCCGGCGGCGGGTTTGGCGGAGTCGGTGGTGCTGGCGCTGGACGTCGGCACGGCGCGTTCCTTTCGGGGCTGGCGGAGAGGACGAAAGCCTACCCGGCGGTCGGTTGACGCCCCGCTCGTGCATAGCTACGTTCTGCTTGTCGGAATTCTAATTCCACTTTGTGGAAACGTCCAGAACGGGCGCGCCGGGTGTGCCGCCGGCGGGTGGACCCTTGACGGCGGGGGGTCCGGAGTGAAGACTCGCGAACAGAGCTTCAACAGATCGTTGAAATCCGTTACCCGGAGGTAACGCGCAAGGAGATCGGAGAGGGGTCCGGGTGTCCGACGCTGAACTGGTGCTGCGCTCTCGGCGCGTCATTACCCCCCAGGGGGTGCGCGCCGCGGCCGTCGTCGTGGGTGACGGGAGGGTCGCGGCCGTACTGCCGCACGATGCCGAGATCCCGGCCGGCGCCCGCCTGGAGGACCTCGGCGACGACGTGCTGCTACCGGGCCTGGTCGACACTCATGTGCACGTCAACGACCCGGGCCGCACCGAGTGGGAGGGCTTCTGGACCGCGACCCGGGCGGCGGCGGCCGGCGGCATCACGACCCTGGTGGACATGCCGCTCAACTCCCTCCCGCCCACCACCACCGTCGACCACCTGCGGACCAAGCAGCGGGTCGCCGCCGACAAGGCGCATGTGGACGTCGGCTTCTGGGGCGGCGCGCTCCCCGACAACGTCAAGGACCTGCGACCGCTGCACGAGGCCGGCGTCTTCGGCTTCAAGGCCTTCCTGTCGCCGTCCGGCGTGGACGAGTTCCCGCCTCTCGACCAGGAGCAGCTCGCCCGCTCGCTGGCGGAGATCGCCGGCTTCGGCGGCCTGCTCATCGCGCACGCCGAGGATCCGCACCACCTCGCCGCCGCCCCGCAGCGCGGCGGCCCCCGGTACTCCGACTTCCTCGCCAGCAGGCCGCGCGACGCCGAGGACACCGCCATCGCCGCCCTGATCGCCCAGGCCGAGCGGCTCGGTGCGCGTGTGCACGTGCTGCACCTGTCCTCCGGCGACGCGCTGCCGCTGATCCGCGCCGCCCGGGCGGCGGGCGTGGCGGTCACCGTGGAGACCTGCCCCCACTACCTGACCCTGACCGCGGAGGAGGTCCCGGACGGCGCGAGCGAGTTCAAGTGCTGTCCGCCCATCCGCGAGTCCGCGAACCGGGACCTGCTGTGGCAGGCGCTGGCGGACGGCACCGTCGACTGCGTGGTCACCGACCACTCGCCGTCCACCGCCGACCTCAAGACGCCGGACTTCGCCACCGCCTGGGGCGGCATCTCCGGTCTCCAGCTCAGCCTGGCCGCGATGTGGACCGAGGCCCGCACGCGCGGCCACGGACTTCAGGACGTGGTCCGCTGGATGTCCTCGCGCACCGCCGAACTGGCCGGGCTGACGCAGAAAGGGGCCATCGAGGCGGGCCGCGACGCCGACTTCGCCGTCCTCGCACCCGAGGAGGCCTTCACCGTCGACCCGGCCGCCCTCCAGCACCGCAACCGCGTCACGGCATACGCCGGCAAGACCCTGCACGGCGTCGTGAAGTCCACCTGGCTCCGCGGCGAACGCATCTTCGCGGGAGGTGAGTTCACCGACCCGAGGGGCCGACTGCTGACGAGGCGGCCCTAGCCGGGGGTGTTTCGCCCGCGCACCGCCGCCCGGCACCGCGCCGGCAGCGGCCGACCGAAGAAAGGACCATCTGATCACCGTGACGGCGATTCCGAGTTTCACCGGCGACGCCCATCCCTACGGAGGCGGGGACCCGTACGCGGACTACCGCACCGCCGACTTCCCGTTCACCCACCACGCCGACCTCGCCGACCGCCGGCTCGGTGCCGGAGTCATCGCCGCCAACGACGAGTTCTTCGCCCAGCGCGAGAACCTGCTGCTGCCCGAACGCCCCGAGTTCGATCCCGAGCGCTTCGGCCACAAGGGCAAGATCATGGACGGTTGGGAGACCCGCCGCCGCCGCGGGGGCTCCGCCGACCGTCCCTGGCCGGACGCCGACGACCACGACTGGGCGCTGATCCGGCTCGGCGCGCCCGGTGTCGTCCGCGGCGTCGTCGTGGACACCGCTCACTTCCGCGGCAACCACCCGCAGGCCGTGTCGGTGGAAGCCGCTTCCGTCCCGGGCTCGCCGTCCCCCGAGGAACTGCTCGCCGAGGACGTCAAGTGGACCACCCTGGTTCCGCGCACGCCGGTCGGCGGGCACGCGGCCAACGGCTTCGCGGTGGACGTCGAGCAGCGCTTCACCCACCTGCGCCTCAACCAGTTCCCCGACGGGGGCGTCGCGCGGCTCCGCGTCCACGGAGAGGTCGCGCCCGACCCGGCGTGGCTGCAGGTGCTCGGCACCTTCGACGTCGTCGCCTTGGAGAACGGCGGCAGCGTGGAGGACGCCTCCGACCTGTTCTACTCGCCGGCCACCAACACCGTTCAGCCGGGCCGCTCCCGCAAGATGGACGACGGCTGGGAGACCCGCCGCCGCCGCGACCGGGGCAACGACTGGATCCGCTACCGGCTGGTGGGCCGGGCCGAGATCCGGGCGGTGGGGATCGACACCGCCTACCTCAAGGGCAACAGCGCCGGCTGGGCCTCGGTGTCGGTCCGGGACGGCGAGGACGGGGAGTGGCGCGAGATCCTGCCGCGTACCCGGCTGCAGCCCGACACCGACCACCGCTTCGTGCTCCCGGCCCCGGCCGTCGGCACGCACGCGCGGGTGGACATCTTCCCGGACGGGGGCATCTCCCGACTGCGCCTGTACGGCTCCCTGACGGAGGACGGCGCGGCCCGGCTGGCGGCGCGCCACCAGGAACTGGGCGGCTGAACCTCCCCCCGCTCCCGCGTGCCCCGCGCCCCGCTCCGCTCCCGCGCGCCCCGCCCCGGTGCGGCGCGGGGCGCGCCGCACCGGCGGTCTCGCACACCTCGTATCGGACAAAAGTGAAAGTTGCCGACATCTCCGGCAGGGTTGGAACTTCGCGCCGCCGCTTGCGCGTTATGCACCGTGTGACTCTTCAGCAAGAAATCGTCGGCAACGCCATGCAGATGGCGGTCGTGAACCTGCAACCCGGTCAGACCGTCTACTGCGAGGCGGGAAAGTTCCTGTTCAAGACCGCGAACGTGACCATGGAGACCCGCCTGTCCGGCCCGTCGAACAGCGGCGGTTCGCAGCAGGGCGGTGGGGGCGGCGGCATGGGCGGCATGCTGCGTCAGGCCATGGGGACGGCCATGCAGGTCGGCCAGCGGGCCCTGGCCGGTGAGTCGCTCGCCTTCCAGTACTTCACCTCGCAGGGCGGCGAGGGGACCGTCGGCTTCGCCGGAGTGCTTCCCGGCGAGATGCGCGCCCTGGAGCTGGACGGCAGTCGCGCCTGGTTCGCGGAGAAGGACGCCTTCGTGGCCGCCGAGTCCACGGTCGACTTCGGCATCGCCTTCCGCGGCGGGCGTACCGGCATGAGCGGCGGGGAGGGCTTCATCCTGGAGAAGTTCACCGGGCACGGCACGGTGGTCATCGCCGGCGCGGGCAACTTCATCGACCTCGACCCGTCCGACTTCGGCGGGCGCATCGAGGTCGACACCGGCTGCGTGGTCGCCTTCGAGGAGGGCATCCAGTACGGCGTCCAGCGCATCGGCGGCCTCAACCGGCAGGGCCTCATGAACGCGGTCTTCGGCGGTGAGGGCCTGTCCCTGGCCACGCTGGAGGGGCGCGGCCGGGTCATCCTGCAGTCCCTGACCATCGAGGGTCTCGCGAACGCCCTGAAGAAGGCGCAGGGCGGCGACAAACAGGGCCCGACCGGCGGGCTCTTCTCCACGCACGCCGGATGAGCCGGCGGAGTGCGCCCGGCGGAGACCGGGGCCCGTGCGCCGCGGCCCGCCGTCCCCGGTCCGCCGGACGGGTGGGCCCGGCTCCACCGCGCGGAGCCGGGCCCACTGGTTATTGACTTCCCCGGAATTCAACAGACGTGCCGTGGAATCCACGGAATTGTCATTGGCATGCCAATCGTTATCCTGGCGGGCCCTCGCTCCGGGCCGCGGACCCGACTGCGGGGGCCCGCTGCAGCGCGGACTCGGGTGCACTGCACAATGATCGGGAAGCCTCCGCCGGCGACCAACGATCCGGAGGCTTCCGCAGGAGAACGGGGAACGAGGGGGGAACGGCGTGCGACGCCGATGGGTGAAGGTCCTCACGATCACAGTGGTGGTGCTCGCCGTGCTGTTCGCGGCGGCGGACCGCCTCGCGGTGCACTACGCGAACAGGGAGGCCGCGCATCTCGCGGCGCAGAAGTACGGGTACGGCAGCGGCACCGACGCCAACCTGAGCGTGTCCGTCACCGGCTTCCCGTTCGTCACCCAGCTTCTCGGCCGCCACTTCGGCCATGTCGAGCTGGACGCCGACCACCTCACGGTGAGCAATGAGACGAACCGCTCCGGCGGCTACCTCGACCTCACCGGCCTGCACATCGACCTGTACGACGTGCGGGCGCCGTCCTTCACCGCGCGCTCCGCGGAGGCGAACCGCGCCTCCGGTTCCCTCACCCTCCCCTACGACAGCCTGGCCGCCGTCATCGGGCGCCTCGCGAACGGGCAGTTCACCGTCGCGCCGGCCGGTGGCGACAAGGTCACCGTGTCGGGCGACCTGGTCGACTTCCAGACCGGCGCGAAGACGCCCGTCCACACCACCGCGCAGCTCCAGCTCGCCGGCGACGAGTTCGGGATCGACATCCCGGGGGTGAAGCGCGGCAGCGCGATGTGGCGCATCCCGCTGCCCGACGGTGTCGGCGTCACCGCCGTGCACGCGGGCGACGACGGTGTGCGGATGGACCTGGTCGGCCACCAGGTCGTCCTGGGCAGCCGGTTCGCCCGCTGACCGCCCGGACGCCCCCGTCGTGCCCCGTCCCGGGACCGGGTGGTCGAGACCCCGTGTTTCGGGCACTTCACCGGCGGCTCGCGCGTTCAACGCGTGTACGGGGTCCTACGGGGAGGGGAGACCGGGGTGGCGGACGAGATCGTCGACCTGGGGGAGTACGGCAGCGCGTTCCGCGACGACCCGCACCGGGTGTACGCACGACTGAGGGAGCGCGGCCCGGTCCACCGGGTGCGGCTGCCGGAACCCGAGGCGCACCACGTGACCTGGCTCGTCGTGGGATACGAGGAGGCGCGCGCGGCGCTCGCCGACCCCCGGCTCGCCAAGGACGGCAGCAGGATCGGCGTGATCTTCCTCGACAGGGAGCTGATCGGCACCAACCTGCTGACCGCCGACCCGCCCCAGCACACCCGCCTGCGCGCACTCGTGTCGCGCGCCTTCACGGTGCGCCGGGTGGAACGGCTGCGGCCACGCGTCCAGCAGATCACCGACGAGCTGCTGGACGCGATGCTGCCGCTCGGCCGCGCCGACCTGGTGGATGCCTTCGCCTACCCGCTGCCGATCACCGTCATCTGCGAGCTGCTCGGCGTCCCCGAGCTGGACCGCGCCGAGTTCCGCAAGCTGTCCAACGAGACCGTCGCGCCCGCCGGCGCGGAGAGCGAGCACGCCGCCTTCGTCGGGCTCGCCGAGTTCCTCGGTGAGCTGATCGAGCGCAAGCGGCGTGCCGGCCCCAGCGACGACCTGCTCAGCGACCTGATCCGCACCACCGCGGACGACGGCGACCGGCTGTCGGCGCAGGAGCTGCTGGGCATGGCCTTCCTCCTCCTGGTCGCCGGCCACGAGACCACCGTCAACCTCATCACCAGCGGCGTCCACACCCTGCTGGGCCACCCCGACCGCCTCGCCGAGCTGCGAGCCGAGCCGGACCTGCTCGACGGCGCGGTGGAGGAGATGCTGCGGTACGAGGGCCCGGTGGAGAACGCCACCTTCCGGTTCGCCGCGGAGCCGCTGGAGATCGGCGGGACGCGCATCGGCCGGGGGGACTCGGTGACGATCGGGCTCACCGCCGCCGGCCGCGACGCCGACCGCTTCCCCGATCCCGACCGCTTCGACATGCGCCGTGACGACCGCGGCCACCTCGCCTTCGGCCACGGTATCCACTACTGCCTCGGCGCCCCTCTCGCCCGCCTCGAGGCGCGCACCGCGATACGCACCCTCCTGGACCGGGCACCCGGACTCGCCCCGGACGGTCCTGCCGGGGAGTGGCTGCCGGGCACGCTGATACGCGGCGTGCGCAGCCTGCCGGTGCGCTGGTAGCCCGCCGCCACGGTCCGCCGCATCCCGGCACCCTGACCGGGTGCGTCACCCGGGCACGACCTCACCCGGGCACCGCATCGCCAGGCCCTGGCACGGAGTCGCCCGGGCCCGTCGGCACCCGGCCGCCCGGGGCCGGCCGCGGGCCTGGGCGGGGCCGCGCACCGGTGGGGGCCGAGCCCGGCGGGCGGTGGTCCCGGCGGGGGCGCCGGACGGGTCCGCGGCCGGCGTCAGTCCCCGGCCCGGACCGGGATCTCCGCCAGCCGCACCGGCCTGCGCTCCCGCCGCGAGACCTCGCAGGCCTCCGCGATCCGCAGCGCCTGCAGCGCCTCCCGGCCGTCGCAGGGGTTGGCCCGCTCACCCAGCACCACCTCCACGAACGCCGCCAGCTCCGCCTCGTAGGCGGGCGCGAAACGCTCCAGGAAACCTGGCCAGGGCTTGTCGGTGGCCGGCGGCCCGGTCGGCTCGGTCGAGGCGATCGGGGTGCGGTCGTCCAGCCCGACGACGATCTGGTCCCTCTCTCCGGCGAGCTCCATGCGCACGTCGTAGCCGGCGCCGTTAAGCCGGGTCGCCGTAGCGGTGGCGAGCGTGCCGTCGTCCAGCGTGAGGACGGCCGCGGCCGTGTCGACGTCCCCCGCCTCCCGGAACACCCCGGGACCGGCATCCGAGCCGGCCGCGTACACATCGGCCACCTCGCGGCCGGTCACCCAGCGCAGGACGTCGAAATCGTGGACCAGGGTGTCCCGGAACAGCCCGCCCGACGCGGCGAGCCACGAGGCCTCCGGCACCGCGTGGTCGGAGGTCACCGCCCGCACGGTGTGCAGCCTGCCGAGCCGGCCGGAACGCACCGCCTCCCGGGCACCCGCGTGGCCCGCGTCGAAGCGGCGCTGGAAGCCCATCTGCAGCACGGTTCCGGCCGCCTCCACCTCGGCGATCGCCTGGAGCGTGCCCGGCAGGTCCAGGGCGACGGGCTTCTCGCAGAACACCGGCAGGCCGGACCGGGCCGCCCGGCCGATCAGCTCCGCGTGGGCCTGCGTCGCCGTAGTGATCACCACCGCGTCGACACCCCAGGTGAAGATCTCGTCGACTCCCGGAGCGGCCGTCTCGCCCAGCCTCAGCGCCAGGGCCTGGGCCCGCGCCGGCTCGGCGTCCGTGAGGATCAGGGAGCCGACCTCGCGATGGCGGCTCAGCGTGTTCGCGTGGACGGTGCCGAGCCGGCCCGTCCCGATGACCCCGATGCGCATGGATCAAAAGTGCGGCGCGCCCCGGCACGCTGTCAATGAGTTTGTCCGGACAACCTGACGGCACAACTTCCCGTCAACAGCGCACGGGGCTACGCTCGGGCCGTGCCCAAACCAGGAACGGACCCGACCGTGCGGCTCGACCTCGGGGTGGACAGAAGCTCCCCGGTCCCCCTGTACTTCCAGCTGTCCCAGCAGTTGGAGGCGGCTATCGAGCGCGGCGAGCTGACCCCGGGCAGCCTGCTCGGCAATGAGATCGAGCTCGCCGCACGCCTCGGTCTGTCCCGCCCGACCGTCCGCCAGGCCATCCAGTCCCTGGTCGACAAGGGCCTCCTGGTGCGCCGCCGGGGCGTCGGCACCCAGGTCGTGCACAGCAGGGTCGAGCGGCCGCTGGAGCTCAGCAGCCTCTACGACGACCTGGAGGCGGCCGGCCGGCAGCCGGCCACCAGGGTCCTGGTCAACACGGTGGTGCCGGCGTCCGCCGAGGTCGCGGCGGCGCTCGGGGTGTCCGAAGGCGGTGACGTGCACCGCGTGGAACGGCTCCGACTGGCGCACGGGGAGCCGATGGCGTACCTCTGCAACCACCTGCCGCCCGGCCTGCTGGACCTGGACACCGCACGGCTGGAGGGCACCGGCCTGTACCGCCTGCTGCGCTCCGCCGGCATCACCCTGCACAGCGCGCGCCAGTCCATCGGTGCCCGTGCCGCCACCGCCGCCGAGGCCGAGCGGCTCGGGGAGGACGCGGGCGCCCCGCTGCTCACCATGCGGCGCACGACGTTCGACGACACCGGCCGGGCGGTCGAGTTCGCCGACCACACCTACCGGCCCGGCCGCTACTCCTTCGAGTTCCAGCTCCTCGTGCGCCCCTGAGTTCCCGGGCGGCCCCGAGCACCTCGACCACCCCGCCCGCACCGGCCACCGGTCTGCCGTGCGTTCATGTCCTGATGACCGGACAACATGTCCTCCGGAACGGAGCCCGGCCCGGCGTGGCCCCGAACCGCCCGCGGCGGCGGGTGAACGCGGCCCCGGCGTGGCACTCCTCACCTGCGACCCGCCACCCGCACCACGGAGGCTCGCGGCGGAAGCGGTTCGCCCCGCCGAGGCGGGGCGCGACGGCGGGCCCGCCTCCCGCACGCCTCCGTCCCGCACGCCTCCGTACCGCGGCACGAGTTGCCCCCGCAGCCGCCCGGGGGCTCCGACCTGGGCGCCCTGCGCCACGCCCCGCGGCTGCTCGCGCGCCACCGCCGGCGACGGCCCCCGCGCCGTGCCGCCCCACCCCGCACCGGCCCGCACGGTGAGGCACAATCGGGGCCGATGAGCACCTACCGCGACCTCACCGCCCCCATCGGCTCCCGCCGGGCTCCGGCCCTGAGAACCGTCGGCACCCGGGAGCGCCGCTCCCATCTGACGGCGCCCCGGGTGCCGACGGTGGGCATCGACATCGGCGGTACGAAAGTCATGGCGGGCGTCGTCGACGCCGACGGCAACATCCTGGAGAAGCTGCGCGCCGAGACCCCGGACAAGTCCAAGAGCCCCCAGGTGGTGGAGGACACCATCGTCGAACTGGTGCTGGACCTGTCCGACCGGCACGACGTGCACGCGGTCGGGATCGGCGCGGCCGGCTGGGTGGACGCCGACCGCAACCGGGTCCTGTTCGCGCCGCACCTGTCCTGGCGCAACGAGCCGCTGCGCGACCGCCTCTCCGGACGGCTCGCCGTTCCCGTCCTGGTCGACAACGACGCCAACGCCGCCGCCTGGGCCGAGTGGCGGTTCGGCGCCGGACGCGGCGAGGACCACCTCGTCATGATCACCCTCGGCACCGGTATCGGCGGGGCCATCCTGGAGGACGGCCAGGTGAAGCGGGGCAAGTACGGCGTGGCGGGCGAGTTCGGCCATATGCAGGTCGTGCCCGGCGGCCACCGCTGCCCCTGCGGCAACCGCGGCTGCTGGGAGCAGTACAGCTCCGGCAACGCCCTGGTCCGAGAGGCCCGGGAACTGGCCGCGGCGGACTCCCCGGTGGCGTACGGGATCATCGAGCACGTGAACGGCAACATCGGGGACATCACCGGCCCGGTGATCACCGAGCTGGCCCGCCAGGGCGACGCCATGTGCGTGGAACTGCTGCAGGACATCGGCCAGTGGCTCGGTGTCGGCATCGCCAACCTGGCCGCCGCCCTCGACCCGTCCTGCTTCGTCATCGGCGGCGGCGTGTCGGCGGCCGACGACCTGCTGATCGGCCCCGCACGGGACGCGTTCAAACGCCACCTCACCGGACGCGGCTACCGCCCCGAGGCCCGTCTGGTGCGTGCCCAGCTCGGCCCCGAGGCCGGCATGGTCGGCGCCGCGGACCTGGCCCGCCTGGTGGCCCGACGGTTCCGGCGCGCCAAGCGGCGCCGCGTCGAGCGCAACGAACGCTACGAACGGTACGTCCAGGCCCGCCGCGCCACCCGGGACACCGTGTGACCGCCTCGCTGCCGCACCGCACCGCGGCCCCCGCCGAGCCGCGCCCCGAGGACCGCGGCCACCGCATCCGGCGCAGGGCGCTCACCCTGCTCATCATCGTGCTGCTCATCGGCGTCCCCGCCGGCTACCTGATGATCTCCGCCGACCAGAGCCGCGACGCCGGCAAGGACAAGGCGGACAAGTACTCCGCGACCGGCCTGACCACCGGGTGGCCGTCGAGGGTGCAGCGCCGCCTCTACGAGGTCCCGGTCCCCTCGCCGGCCTGGAAGGTCGCCCACTACGAGACCAACAACTGGAAGACCAGCCGCCTCTACACCCAGTTCGAGGCCCGCAGCGCCGGACTGGACGCCTTCCTGGAGGCCATGGGCACCGACCGGACGCACCTGAGGCAGGGCGCCCTGCCCATCAGCGGCCGCGACCGGACCGTGACCGGGTGGGACTTCACCGGACCCGGGCCCTGGTGGGGCCTGGTGCACACGCAGAAGGACCCCGCCCCCACCCAGGACGTCGTGGTGAACATGTCCGACCCGGACTACCCGATGGTGTACGTCGTCTCCCGCACCGTCCCCTGACACCGCCGGGCGGCCGCCTCCCGCGGTCCTCCCGGGCCGGTTGTCAGAGCCCGCCCGTAGAGTCGAAGACGTTCGGTCCGATCGGCGGACGTCCGGTGGACGGGAGGTGGCAGGACCCATGGGCGACACGACCGCGCCGGCCCGGCGCGCCGAGCGGGTGCCGGTGCGGCTCGCCGCCGTCTTCCTTCCCGCGCCCCTGCCGCGCGCGGGACGCGTCGCCTTCTGGGACCCCGACGGCGCGCCCCTGCCCGAGCCGGACCCCGTGGAACCGGCGCGGCTCACGGTCGTACGGCGCCACGGCAGTACCGTCCGCCGCCGCGACACCCCCGCACTCACGCTGCCGCTGGACGAGGCACTGCCGCTGCTCGTGCGTGCCCGCCGCGACCCCGCCGCCCACCCCGCCACCGCCTGCTGGGGCGCGGCCGCACTGCACGCCCTGCGGCTCACGGCCCGCGGCCGCCTGCTGCCCGGCCTCACCCCGACCGGTCACGACGCCTGGCGGGCCGGCCCGCTCGACCCGGACGACCTGGCCCACCTGAGAGCCGTCGCCGCCGCCCTGCCCCCCGAGGGCCACGCCGTTCCGCTGCCCGGCCCGGGCCCGCTGCGACTGCCCGCGCCCGAAGCGCTGATGCGCGCCTTCCTCGACGCGGTCGCCGACACCCTGCCCCGCACTCCCGCCGCCCCGCACGCCCTCGGCCGGCCCTTCGCCGCCCGCGAGGCGCAACACCTGCCCGGCGCCCGGGACTGGGCCGCGGAGGTCGCCGCCGGCATGGACGCGGGCGTCCGCGTCTCGCTGCGCCTGGACCTGTCTGCCGACGACCTGTTCGACACCGAGGAGGACGGCGACGGCAGCCGCAGCGCCGCCGCGGTGATCGTGCAGGTGCACAGCCTCGCCGACCCCACCCTGGTGGCCGACGCGGCGGCCCTGTGGTCGGGCGGGGCGGACGCCGCGTTCGGCCCCCGCGCACGCGTCGACGCGGCCCTGGCGGTACGGCGCGCGGCGCGGGTCTGGGCGCCCCTCGCCCGGCTCACCGAGCAGGACGCACCGGACGTGCTGACCCTCTCCGAAGCCGAACTCGGCGAACTGCTCGGCGTCGCCGCCACCCGGCTCGCCGCGGCCGGCGTCGCCGTGCACTGGCCCCGGGACCTGGCCCACGACCTCAGCGCCCGCGCCGAGGTACGGCCCGCACCGGGCTCGGCGACCGACGGCACCGGCTTCTTCGAGAGCGGGGAACTGCTCCGGTTCCGCTGGCAGCTCGCCCTCGACGGTGATCCCCTCACCGAGGCCGAGATGGACGCCCTCGCCGAGGCGCACCGCCCCGTCGTCCGGCTCCGGGACCGATGGGTGCTCGTCGACCCGGCCCTCGTCCGCAAGGCCCGCAAGCGCGAACTCGGCCTGCTCGACCCGGTCGACGCGCTGTCCGTCGCGCTCACCGGTTCCACGGAGGTCGACGGCGAGACGGTCGAGGCCGTCCCCGTCGGGGCGCTGGCCGTCCTGAGGGAGCGGCTCACCGCCGGACTGCGCCCCGCCGAACCGCCGCCCGGCCTGCACGCCACCCTCCGCGACTACCAACTCCGCGGACTGGCCTGGCTCGAGCTGATGACCTCCCTCGGCCTCGGCGGCTGCCTCGCCGACGACATGGGGCTCGGCAAGACCGTGACCGTCATCGCCCTGCACCTCGCCCGCGCCCGCGCCGAGCCGACCCTCGTCGTCTGCCCGGCCTCGCTGCTCGGCAACTGGCAGCGGGAGATCACCCGATTCGCCCCCGGCGTCCCGGTCCGCCGCCACCACGGATCCGACCGCAGCCTCGAAGGCCTGGACGGCGGTTTCGTCCTCACCACCTACGCCACGATGCGCTCGGCCGCACCGGCCCTGGCCGACCGGCCCTGGGGCATGGTGGTCGCCGACGAGGCGCAGCATGTGAAGAACCCCGTTTCGGCGACCGCCCGAGCCCTGCGCACCATCCCGTCCCCGGCGCGCGTGGCGCTGACCGGCACCCCGGTCGAGAACAACCTCTCCGAGCTGTGGGCCCTGCTGGACTGGACGACGCCGGGCCTGCTCGGCCCCCTGAAGTCGTTCCGGGCCCGGCACGCCCGCGCTGTCGAGACCGGGGAGGACGAGGAGGCGGTGGCGCGGCTGGCCCGGCTGGTCCGCCCCTTCCTGCTGCGCCGCAAGAAGTCCGACCCCGGCGTCGTCCCCGAGCTGCCCCCCAAGACGGAGACCGACCACCCCGTTCCGCTCACCCGCGAACAGGCCTCGCTGTACGAGGCCGTGGTCCGCGAGTCGATGCTCGCCATCGAGTCGGCGCAGGGCATCGCCCGCCGGGGCCTGGTGCTGAAGCTGCTGGGCGCCCTGAAGCAGATCTGCGACCATCCGGCGCTCTACCTGAAGGAGCGCCACACCGGACGGGACACCGACCGGCTCGCCGCCCGCTCGGGGAAACTCGCCCTGCTCGACGAACTGCTGGACACGCTCCTCGCCGAGGACGGCTCCGCCCTGGTCTTCACCCAGTACGTCGGCATGGCCCGGCTGATCGCCGCCCACCTCACCGCCCGAGCCGTCCCCGTCGACCTGCTGCACGGCGGCACCGCGATCCCCGAGCGCGAACGGATGGTGGACCGCTTCCAGAGCGGCGCCGTCCCCGTGCTGGTGCTGTCACTGAAGGCGGCCGGCACCGGCCTCAACCTGACCAGGGCGGGGCACGTCGTCCACTTCGACCGCTGGTGGAACCCGGCCGTGGAGGAACAGGCCACCGACCGCGCCTACCGCATCGGCCAGACCCAGCCGGTCCAGGTCCACCGCCTGATCACCGAGGGCACCGTCGAGGACCGCATCGCCGAGATGCTCGCCGCGAAACGCGCTCTGGCGGACGCCGTCCTGGGCTCCGGCGAGTCGGGGCTGACCGAGCTGACGGACCGAGAACTGGCCGACCTGGTCTCGCTGCGCAGGGGGACGTGATGAGCAGCACCGACCGCCCCGCCGACGCGGCCCGACGCGCCCTGCGCGAGGCCCGCGACCACTCCGACCGTGGTGACCTCTCCCACCGTGGTGGCCACTCCGACCACGGTGACGCTGAGCCGCCCCGCCGGGCGGCGGCCGAACAGCCAGCCCCCTCCTGCGGCGGCGCTCCCGCCGGCGGCAGCGGCGGGGACGTGCCGGGGCTCCCGGCACCGACGGGGGCCGGGGACCGGGGTGCGCCGGTCGGCGGAGGCGCGCGGGCCGCCGACGCCGCTCGCGCGGCACTCAGGCGGGCCGCGGCGCAGAGGCGGGGCCGCCGGCGGCCCGGGGCCTCCGCCGACGCCCCGACCTCCGCCGACGCCCCGACCTCCGCCGACGCCCCGACCTCCGGGGCCTCCGTGGCCTCCGGGGCCGAACCCGTCGGGCCGGCGGCGGAGGACACCACCGCTGGCCCCGTCACGGGCGCTGTCGCGGGGCCCGCAGGGAGTCCCCCCGGGATCACCTCGGGTGACTCCGCCGGACCGCACCCCCCGCGCACCGACGGCTCCGCCGCGGCGCGAGGCGACGCGGCTCGGCCTGCCGGCGGCCCGGCCGCGCCGTCCGCCGGTCCGACACGGCGGTCCGCCGGCGCGACGGAGAGGTCCGACCGCGACACCGCCCGCCCGGCGGACGTGGCACGTCAGGCACTGCGGGCCGCCCGCGCCGAGGCCCGGCGGAGTTCGGCGGACGCCGCCCGGGAGACCGGGGCCGGGACCGGGACGGAGCGGCTGGGGGAGCATGCGCCGCGCCCCGGGAACCGCACGGAGCCCGACTCCCCGGCCGGCCGCGAGACGCCGTCCCTCACCCGGGCACGGCCCTCCGACCGCGCCCCGCACCCGACGCCGCCCGCCGACGCTCCCGCCGGCCGATCCCGGCCCCCGGGCGGCCCCGCCCCCGACACCCCGCGGCCACCCGTCACCCCGGCCCCGTCCGAGCCCGCCCGACCGCCCCGCACGCCTCCGCCGCACACCCCGCCTCGGCCGCACATCCCGTCCCCGCCGCAGGCCCCGCGCCCGTCCGGCCCGGCGCCTGCACCCGAGGACCCGAGGTCAGCCTCGGCCGAAGTCCCGTACTCGTCCGAAGACCCGCACCTCCACGAGGCGGACCTCCCGTCCGCGTCGCACCACCCACCCGCCGCAACGGGCCCGACCGGGGCTCCCCGTACCCCGACTTCGATGGCGGCGCCCGCTCGCGACGGCGATCACCGGCGTACCTTCCCCGCCTTCCCGGCCGCCGCGGGCGGGACCCGTTCCGCCGGCGACGGCGACCGGTTCGCGGAGACCTGGTGGGGCAACGCCTGGGTCACCGCGCTGGAGGAGGGCGCGCTGGACGTCCGGCGGCTGGTCCGGGGCCGCCGGTACGCGCAGCAGGGCAGCGTGGACGCGATCACGGTGACGCCGGGGCTCCTGCTGGCGTACGTGCAGGGCAGCCGCCCCCGCCCGTACCGCGTCCAGGTGCGGCTGCGCACGCTGCGTGACGCGGACTGGGAGCGGTTCCTGGATGCCGCCGCCGACCGGTCGGGGCACATCGCCGCACTGCTCGACAAGGAGATGCCGCACTCCCTCGCCGACTGCGGCGTCCCACTGCTGCCCGGCCCCGGCGACCTGGATCCGCGGTGCAGCTGCCCGGACCGCGGCCACCCGTGCAAGCACGCCGCGGCCCTCTGCTACCAGACGGCAAGGCTGCTGGACGCCGACCCGTTCGTCCTGCTCCTGCTGCGCGGCCGCGGCGAGCGCGAGCTGCTGGACGCGCTGTCCCGCCGCAGCGCCGTCCGCGCCGCACGCAGCCGGCAGCCGGAGCCGCTGCCGGGGGTGAGGGCCGTCGAGGCCCTCGCCGAACGGCGGCTGCCGCCGCTGCCCGAGCCGCCGGCGGTGCCCGCGCACCCCGAGCAGCCGCCCGCCTATCCCGGCGTGCCCGACGGGCCCGACCCCTTCGCCCTGGACCAGTTGGCGTCCGACGCCGCCGCCCGCGCGCACACCCTGCTCACCACCGCGACCGACCCGGTCGGCACGCTGACGCTGTGGCAGGACGCGGTGCGCCTGGCGGCCGCCCGCCCCGGCTCCGGGCTCACCGCCGCCACCCGCGCCCTGTACGCCTCGCTCGCCTCGGCGGCCGGCCGCACCCCGGCCGAGCTGGCCCGGGCGGTCGCCGCCTGGCGGCAGGGCGGGCCCGACGGGCTCGCCGTAATGGAGGAGCCCTGGGATCCACCCGCCGGGCGTTTCGATCGTGCCCGCCCGCTGCTCCTCGCGGCCGACCTGCCGGCCTTCCGGCCGTCGCGCAACCGCCTCACCCACCCGGCCGGACACCTCCAGCTCCGCTTCGGCCGGGACGGCCTGTGGTACGCCTACGAGTCGGAGCCCGGCACGGACGACTGGTGGCCGCGCGGCACCGCCGACCCGGACCCGGTGGGCGCGCTCACCGGTGCCGACGTCCACGGCGGCTGCTGAGCCGTTCCCCCTACCGGTGGCCGAGCGCTCCCGCGCCCGCCCGCACCGCGGCGGCGACGTGCCCCCCGACCAGGTGCGACACGCCGGGACTTCCCGGATGCCCGGTGACACGCCATCAGATGGCCTATACCGCCCGCCCGGGAAGGAAGCGCCTTAGCGTGCGAAATATGAAGAAATACCCTCTCACCTATCTGGTGTGCACCGCGGCACTCCTCGGGGCAGGGCTCGGGGCCGCCCCGCCGGCCGCGCATCCCGGACACCGCGTCCACCTCGTCTTCCCCGGCCAGTCGATCCAGAAGGCGGTGGACGCGGCCGCTCCGGGGGACACCGTCCAGCTGACCGTCGGTACCTACCGCCAGAGCGTCAAGATCACCACCCCTGGGCTGACCCTGCGGGGCGTCGGCCGCGACACCGTGATCTCGCCCGGCGACACGAAGGTCGCCCCCGCGGCCGACCGGGCCGCCGCCACCGGCTGCGCGGAGGGCGGCAACGGCATCTGCGTGGTGGGCAGCAAGGACCGGGACGTCCGCGGCGTCACCGTGGCCGACCTGACCGTGACCGGCTTCACCAGCACCGGACTGTTCTCGATGGCCACCGACGGCCTGACCGTGCGCAAGGTGACCGCGGTGCGCAACGGCGTGTGGGGCATCGCCCAGGAGCGCTCCGTCCGCGCGGAGTTCCGCCACAACACCGCCCGGAACAACGGGGACGCGGGCCTGTTCCTCGCCAACACGATCCGCAGCGAGGCAGGTGCACAGGACACCCGGGGCACCGTCGTCGCGCACAACCGCCTCCAGGGCAACCGCATCGGACTCACCGTCCGGCGCCTGCGCAACCTCACCGTCGAGGACAACCTGCTCGCCGGCAACTGCGCCGGCATGTTCGTCGTCGGCGACGAGAACAAGCCCAAGGCCGGCGCCCTCACCGTGCGCGGCAACCGCGTCGACCGGAACAACAAGTCCTGCCCGAAGACCGCCCGGCTGAACGCCATCCAGGGCTCCGGCATCGTGCTGACCGGTGCGGAGGACACCCTGGTGACCCGGAACCTGATCACCGGCAACGCCGGCACCTCCCCGATGTCGGGCGGCGTCGTGCTGTTCAAGAGCTTCGTGGGCGTCACCAGCGACCGGAACCGCGTCACGGACAACGTGCTGAAGGACAACTCCCCGGCGGACCTCGTCGACGTGGCCACCGGCAAGGACAACACCTTCCGCGGCAACGACTGCCGGGCGTCCCGCCCCGCGGGACTGTGCTGACCGGGCGACCCGCGGCCGCCGAAGGCCCGGGAAGGAAAGGACACCGCAGATGACGACCGCTCAGACGACACCGCCCGCCGGGGCCACGGGGTCCGGCCCCGCCGTCCACCCCCCGGCCGGCGCCCCCGCCCCGCCGCCCGCCATGCGGCTGAGGGAACTCGCCTTCGGGGCCGCGTGGGCGGCCGCTCTCCGCGCGGCGGCCCGGCTGGGCGTCGCCGACGCGCTCGGCGACGCCCCCGCGACCGCCGAGGACCTGGCCTCCGCCGTGCGGACCGACCCGGGGACACTCCGCCGGCTGCTGCGGGCCCTGACCTGCCACGGAGTCTTCGCCGAACAGCAGGACGGGACGTTCGTCCACACCGACGTCTCCCGGCTGCTGCGCGAGGACGACCCGCACAGCCTGCGCTCCATCACCCTGTGGTGCACCGAGCCGTGGACCTGGGCGGCCTGGCCCCGGCTCGACGAGGCGGTCCGCACCGGAGGGAACGTCGTCGAGGACCTCTACGGCAAGGAGTTCTTCACCTACCTCAACGAGGACGCCCCCGAGTCCGCAGAGGTCTTCAACCGGGCCATGACCCGGTCCAGCGCCCAGTCCGCGCGCGACGTCGCGGACCACCTGGACCTGTCCGGCAGCACCTCGGTCGCGGACGTCGGCGGCGGGCAGGGCCACGTCGTGGCCGGGCTGCTGGAGAAGTACCCCGCGATGCAGGGGACCCTGCTGGACCTGC
Source organism: Streptomyces sp. MS06 (assembly GCF_047200655.1). Taxonomy (NCBI): domain Bacteria; kingdom Bacillati; phylum Actinomycetota; class Actinomycetes; order Kitasatosporales; family Streptomycetaceae; genus Streptomyces; species Streptomyces sp. MS06. The sequence goes on along the minus strand of NZ_JBJZOJ010000001.1, from coordinate 131,256 downwards.
CGCGCGTCGTCGAACGCGCCGACCCGCGGCTCCGCCCCGGCGGCTCGCTCGCGGACCGGGTGCGGATCGTGCCCGGCGACTGCCGGGCCGCCGTCCCGGTCCGGGCCGACGTCTACATCATCAAGAACATCCTGGAGTGGGACGACGACAGCACCGCCCGCACCCTGCGCAACGTCATCGAGGCGGGCGGCCCGGGAGCCCGGGTCGTGGTCATCGAGAACCTCGTCGACGACACCCCCTCCATGCCGTTCAGCACCGCGATGGACCTGCTGCTCCTCCTCAACGTCGGAGGCGCCAAGCACACCACCGAGAGCATGACCGCCCGGCTCACCGGCGCCGGACTCGCCGTCCACGGCATCCACCCGGTCAACCCCTACCTGCACGCCTTCGACTGCCGAGTCCCCGCCTGACGCACGCGCCGCCGCCGGTCCGGTCGGTGGGGTCAGGCCGACGGCCCGCGCTCCCACAGGTAGAAGCGCTGTGCCATCGCGTCCTTCGGGGACCGCCAGGTCGCCGGGTCGTAGGCGCTGACGTAAGCCGACAACCGCTCGCTGACGTCCCGGAACTCGGGGTGCCCGGCCACCCGGGCGACGGCGGGACCGGGGTCCTTCTCCGACTCGATCAGGTGCAGGTACACGTCACCGAAGTGGAACAGGCTGCGCCGGGCGACGCCCACGAGGCCGGGCAGTTCGCCCCGGTCGGACTCCTCGAAGACCTTCGCGATGTCGGGGGCCGACCCCGGCGCCATCCGGGCGACGATCAGGGCTTGGTGCATGGGATCTTCCTCCGTGCGGCTCGGCTGGGATCAGTCGGTCAGGCCGGGCGCGGAGCCCCGGTCGGCGGCGGCCTTCTCGATCCGGTCCCGGATCAGGGCCATCTGCGTCTTGGAGTTGCGGTTGATGTTGTCCGTCATCCAGGCGTCGTCGACCGGTGCGTCCGGCTTCATGGCGAAGTCCTGCGTCCACACCATCCGGGTGCCGCCCGGCACCTCCTCGTACCGCCAGTGGATGTTCATGTGGTCGAACGGACCGGTCTCCACCCGGTGGGCGTTCACGGTGAGCGCGTCCCGGTCCGCCTCCCGCTGCGAGACCCAGCTCCACACCTTGCCGTTCGCGTCGGGGTGCATGGTCAGCCGGAACGTCGTCCGGCCGCCCTCCTGGTCGAGGATCTCCACGGAGGCGTACTCGCTGAACAGCCGCGGCCAGTTCGGTACGTCGTTGGTCATGTCCCAGACCAGGTCGACGGGCGCGGCGATGGTGATCTCGTTCTCGGTGTGGCCGGCCATGTCAGGCTCCCGCGGGGATCGCGCTGTTGACGAGGTCAAGGAACTGCCGCGGGGTCCGCGACCGCTCCGCGTCGGCCGGCATCGGGGTGCCGTACCGGTTCTCCAGCTCGCCGACGATCCCGAGCAGCCCGAGCGAGTCGAGGCCCAGGGTGTCGAACCCGGAGTCGAAGCGCTGCTGCAGCTCCTCCGGGGCGACGGTGACTCCGGCGGCCGTCTTCATCAGCTCGGCCAGTTCCTCCACGGTGATGCGTTCACTCATGCCGTTCTTCTCCTTTGCTGTGTGGCCGGTGCCCTCAGCACCAGCGCCGAGTTCGACCCCATGAGCCCCCGGCTGAGGACCAGCGCGGTGCGCAGCTCGGCGGGGCGTGCCCGCTCGGTCACGAGGTCGAGGTCGTGGCAGACGTCGAAGACGTGCGGGGTGGGCGGGATCAGGGATTCCTCCATCGCGAGGACGGCCGCCGCGGTGTCCAGCACCGGTGCGGCGCCGTAGGCCCGCCCGATCCCGGTCTTCGGCGCGGTGACCGGTACGCGGGTGCCGTGGCCGCCGAGGGCGTCGGCGAGGGCGAGGGCCTCCGCCCGGTCCGCCTCGGGCACGCCGAGGGCGTCCGCGAAGACCACGTCGATCTCCTCCGGCGCGCAGCCCGCCTCGTCCAGCGCGCCCCGGATCGCCCGTGCCAGCCCCTCCCGGGACTCGGCCCGGCGGGCCGCGCCGGTGAACGTCGCCGCATGCCCCGCCAGGACCGCCCGTACCCGCGCCCCCCGCTCCCGGGCCGAGACCTCGTCCTCCACGACGAGCAGGGCACCCCCCTCCGCGGGCACGAACCCGCAGGCGCCGGCGGTGAACGGGCGGTACGCCCGGTCGGGTTCGGCCGCGGTGCTCAGCTCCCCGTAGCCGAGCTGGCACACCATCGAGTACGGGGCCAGCGGCGCCTCCGTCGAACCCGCCACGACGGCGCCGGTGCCCCGCGCGACGGTCCGCGCGGCGTGCGCCAGCGCGTCCAGGCCGCCCGCCTCGTCGGAGGCGACGACACCGCAGGGGCCCTTGTAGCCGCGGCGGATGGAGATCTGCCCGGTGCTCGCGGCGTAGAACCAGGCGATGGACTGGTACGGCCCGACGAAGCGGCTGCCCTTCGACCACAGGTTCTGCAGTTCGCGCTGCCCGAACTCGCCGCCGCCGGAACCGGCCGCGGTGACCACGCCCACCGCGAACGGGGACAGCGGTGAGGACGGCGAGCCGTCGCTGTCGGCGTGCCCGAGTCCGGCGTCGGCCAGCGCCAGGTCCGCCGCGGCCAGCGCGAAGTGGGTGAACCGGTCCGTCTGGACCAGGTACCGTTCCTCCACCGCCGCCGCCGGGTCGAAGTCGCGGACCTCGCCCGCCACCCGGAGCGGGAGCCGGTCGCACCCCTCCCGGGTGATCCGGTCCAGCGCGCTGATGCCCTCCTTGGTCGACTTCCAGAAGGCCTCCGTGTCGGCCCCGTTGGGGGCGATCACCCCGATGCCGGTGACGGCCGCCGCTCCCCGCGGCTCCGGTCTGCTCATCGTGTGCTCCTCCTGGGCCCTCGGGTGCTGTCCTCCGGTCGGGTCAGGACCACGGCGGACTGGAAGCCGCCGAACCCGCTGCCGACGGAGAGCACGTTGTCCAGCCGCTGCTCGCGTGCGACGCGCGGGACGTAGTCCAGGTCGCACTCGGGGTCCGGGGTCTCGTAGTTCGCGGTGGGCGGCACCACCTGGTGGTCCAGGGCCAGCACGCAGGCCGCGACCTCGATCGCCCCGATCGCGCCGAGCGAGTGGCCCACCATGGACTTGATGGAACTCATCGGCGTGCGGTAGGCGTGCGCGCCCAGCGCCCTCTTGACCGCGGCGGTCTCGTGCCGGTCGTTCTGCCGGGTACCGGAGCCGTGCGCGTTGACGTAGTCGACGGCCGTCGGGTCGAGCCGGGCGTGGTCGAGGGCGTGCTCGACGGCCCGGGCCATCTCCAGGCCCTCACCGGTCAGGCCGGTCATGTGGTAGGCGTTGCCGAAGGTGGCGTACCCGGACAGTTCGCAGTACACGTCGGCGCCGCGGGCCCGAGCGTGGTCGAGCTCCTCCAGGACCAGCACCGCCCCGCCCTCGCCCATCACGAACCCGTCGCGGTCCGCGTCGAAGGGGCGCGAGGCGTGGGCGGGGTCGTCGTTGTTGGGGGAGGTGGCCTTGATGGCGTCGAAGCAGGCCATCGTGATGGGGGAGATCGGAGAGTCGGAGGCGCCGGCCAGGCAGATGTCGGCCCGCCCCTCCTCGATGGTGTGCAGGGCGTACCCGAGCGCGTCCAGTCCCGAGGTACAGCCGGTGGAGACGGTCTGCACCGGCCCGCGCGCCTCGAAGCGCTCCGCGACCGTGGCGGCGAGCGTGCTGGGCGCGAACGCGCGGTGCAGATGCGGGCCCGCCTGCCGGTGGTCGGTGTCCCAGCGCTCCCCGTTCCGGCTGACCAGGACGTAGTCGTGCTCCAGCCGGGTGGTTCCCCCGACGGCCGTGCCCAGCGACACCCCGACCCGCCAGGGGTCCACGCGCGCCAGGTCGAGTCCGGCGTCCTGCACCGCCTCGGCCCCGGCGACGAGCGCGAACTGGATGTACCGGTCGCACCGCGCGATCTGCTCCGCGTCCAGGCCGTGGGCCGCCGCGTCGAAGTCGCACTCCGCGGCGATCCGTGAGCGCAGTCCGGCCGGGTCGAAGAAGGTGATGCCCCGCGTCGCCGTGCGCCCGGCCGCCAGGAGGTCCCAGAACGCCGGTGCACCGGTGCCGCCGGGCGCGACTATGCCCAGGCCGGTGACCGCGACGCGCCTGGTCACGTGCGGACCCGAGGCCTGGCGGAGCCCTGCTCCGCGGCCGCGTCCGCCGCGGCGGCGTGTCCGGTCTCCTCGGTGTCGACGTGGCCGAGGTCCGGACGGGGGGCGAGCGGGCCCAGGTGGAAGACGATGCGCGCCTCCACGTTCCCGACGTTGCGGAAGCGGTGCCGCACATGAGCGGGGATCAGCAGCGCCTGCTCGGGCTGCAGCGGGTGCGGCGAACCGTCCAGGTCCACCTCGAGCTGTCCGCACACCACGTAGACGAACTCCTCGGAGTACGGGTGGTAGTGCTCGCCGATGCGATCCCCGGGCTGCACGATCGCCACGCCCATGAAGCCGCTGGTGGAGCCGGCCGTGGTGGGGGTGAGCAGGGCGCGCAGATCGCCGCCGCGCCGGGTGTTGGGCTGTACCTCGCTGAGGTCCACGACTCTGGGACTGGTTGGGGTCACGAGCTCTCTCCGATCATCTGCGGGTCGGGTGTCCGGGCGCCGACGGGTCACGCGTCGGGTGCGCTGCGGTCGGTGATGAGGTCCATGTGCGCCCGGCCCAGCAGTCCGGCCGCGGCACCGCTGCCGGCGGGGGCGTCCGCACCGAGGGCGTCGGTGTCCAGCAGGGCGGCCAGCTCGTCCGCCAGGCCGGGCTCGTCGACACCGAGGGCGGCCTCGGCCCGGGCGTCGAGCGCGCCGCGCACGTCGATCAGCCGGACCACGACGTCGTCCCGCTGGAAGACGGTGCTGCGCAGCACCGGTCCGTCCGGATCGCCGGCCGCCGCGTCCCGCCGGGCCAGGAGTTCCGCCAACCGCATCCCGCAGCCCGGACGCGCCGGGTAGAAGAGTGCGTGCCGTTCGACGTCCGCGGCGTCCGTGCCGTTCCGCCCGGTGGGCTCGGCGGTCGTCACGTGGTGCACGGCGGGCAGCGCCGCCCGGGTGAAGAAGACGCGGGCGGACTCGGGGTCGTCGAGGTCCCGGTCCTGTTCCAGGTACGGGTTGATGGCCTCCTCCACGGCCCGCACCTCCGGCTGCCGCGCCACGTGGCGCAGCGCCGCGAGCAGGTCGCCCCGCACCTCGATGGCGCGCACCACCCGGTTGCCGTGCATGAACAGGGAGGTGCGGCACAGCCGGGTGGTGTCGTCGACCCTGGGTTCGGGAGACGTGTACCCGGCGAGGATCTCGGCGACGGTGCGCTCACTGCCCGGTTTGACGGTGAAGGTGAGCGCGTGCCGGATCACCCCGTCGCCGATCCGCGGCGCGGACTGCAGCCGCCGGTCCTCCGGCGCGCCGCCCGCCGCGGGACCGCCGGTCTCCCGGACGATGTGGAAGCGCAGCGAGCGGGTGTCCCGGACGCAGTTGTGCAGCGGTCGCACCATCTGCACGTGCTCCTCGCTGTTCACCCAGGTCAGAAACGGCGGGGCGCTCTCCCACTCGCTGGTGATGAGCCACTGCGAGGGGTTCTCGATGGACTGGCACAGCTGGTCGCTGACGTGCCCGGGCACGGACGCGACCTGGTTGCACAGCTGTTCGTACGCCTCCAGGAACTGCTGCTGGGCTCCGTCGTGCACGTCCACTAGCAGGACGACACGGAGCGGGGAGCCGTCGAACACGGACTGCGAGATCCGCTGGGGTACGTGGCGCGCCCACGACTGGGGGCCGCCGTGCGGGGCCTGTTGCGGCGCGCCTTCCGGCGTGCGTTCCGAGGTGGTGGTCATCCGGACACAACTCCTTCGAAGGGAGAGGGAAGCGGGAAGGGACGAAAGGGAGGACAGGGGTGAACGGAGGACGGGGAACGGGCGCGGCAGAAGGGGAAACGGGCAGGGGGAGACACGGAAGGGAGGAGGGGGCGGCGCCGGATGCCGTGAGGCGACGTCGGCGCTTCTCGATCCTGCGCCCGTCGCCACCCGCGCGCTACTCCGGGGAACTGCGCGGGTGACCGGCAGGCGGGGCGCTCAGACCAGGTGGGCGAAGACGACCAGGTTGTCCAGGTAGTCCTTCACCGAGTGGTCGTAGTCGCCCGCACAGGTGATGAGCCGGACCTCGGCCCGGTCGGCGTCGGCGTACACCCGCTGGTCGGGGAAGTCGTCCTTGGGAAACGTCTCGGCGTCGTCGACGGTGAAGGACGCGGTGCGCCCGTCGGCCCGCTCGACCCGGAAGACGTCGCCCTTCTCGAGTTCCCCGAGGCGTGCGAAGACGGCCGCCGACGTCACCGTGTCGACGTGTCCGGCGATGATGGACGTGCCCATCTCACCGGGGGAGGGGCCCTCGGCGTACCAGCCGACGAGGTTGGTGTCGCCGGCGGGCGGCGGGTTCAGGTGCCCCGAGGAACCGATGGACAGTGCGGTGAACGGGGCGTCGACGGAGATCTTCGGGATGATCAGGCGCACCGGCTTCGAGCGGGGCAGGCCGTTGCCCGACGGGCGGGGGGAGGGCGTGTCCACCACCGAGGCGCGCCCGGGAGGGGAGGCGGCCGGTTCGGACGCCCCGCCGTGTCCGCCGAGCAGGCTCATGGCCAGCGCCAGCAGGACGACGGCGGCGAACAACGTCACGGGGGAACGGGCGGCGGGCTCCGAAAGGTCCGGTCCGTCGTGGGCGGGGGAGGAGGGGGGCGCTGCCATCGGACACCACCTCACTGGTCACGGCAGCCGAGCGGGGGAAGGAGGGGGCCGGCCGGGCCGCCGCGCGGCGCGCGCGGCGGCCGCGGCGGCTATCGCGTCCGGCATGGCTCAGGCCGCGCTTCCGGCGGTCCTCCTGCGGCGCGCCGCGTACAGACCGGCGGCCGCCACCGCCACGACGGCCAGCCCGCCCGTCGTCACCGTCGGCGAGGCCAGTGCGCCCCCACCGGTGTGCATGCCGCCGCTGGGCTTCTCGTGGTCACCGCTCCAGGAGTTGCCGGAGTCCTTGCGGTAGGTCTCCGGGTCGTACTTGGGGTCCTTCGCGCCGCCCCAGTCGTCGTTCACCGCGGTGAGTGCGCCACCGCCGGTGTGCATGCCGCCGTGCGGCTTCTCGTGGCCGGCGTCCTTGCCGTGGTCGGCCTTGGGGTCCTTCGCGCCGCCCCAGTCGTCGTTCACCGCGGTGAGTGCGCCACCGCCGGTGTGCATGCCGCCGTGCGGCTTCTCGTGGCCGGCGTCCTTGCCGTGCTCCTTGCCGTGTTCCCGGCTGTGGGAGGAGTCCCCCTGGTCCGAGCCGCCGGCGGCCGCCGCGTAGGCGGCGGGGGCGCCGACGACGAGGACGGCCGAGGCCGCGGCAGTGGTCAGGAGTGTGCGAGCAGAGCGCATCTGACGTTCCTTCCGCCGGCGTCCGGGTGGCTGACGTGACATCAGCGCTGCGAACCCGCGCCGGCGTGATCCACCGTCAGCCGGGAGCCCGCCCGCTGCCACCCGGGGCGGGTCGTCCGGGTGACCGCGTCGAGCGACCGGGTGCCCCGCCCGGTGCGGGCCCGTCAGTCCGCGCCCAGGACACCGGCCAGGACCCGGCGCAGTGCCGCCGCGGCGTCCGGGACCGGCCCCGGCGAGCGCCAGGCGACGAACCCGTCCGGCCGGACCAGTACGGCTCCCTCGCGCCCCGTGCCGTGCAGGGCCGACCAGTCGGTGTCGTCCTCCGGCGTCAGGTCGGCCCCCCGGCTGTCCGCGCCGCCGATGCGGTACGAGGTCAGCGGCACGGCGGACTCCTCCGCGATGCGGACGGCGGCCTCGTGCCAGCCCGCGCCCGCACCCGCGCCGCTCAGCAGGACGAGCGACCGCTCGTACAGGTCGAGGGTGGAGACGCGTTCGCCGCCGTGCCGCAGCCACATGTGGGGCGCCCTGCTGCCCGGCGCGCCGGTCAGGTCCAGTCCCTCCGCCGGGACCACGGGCGCCTCGGGGTCGGCGCCGACGACGGCGCCGCGCGGGTAGCGGTAGCCGAGGGCCACGCCCAGGATGCCGCGGCGGGGTCCGCCGCCCGCGCCGGGCGGCGGAGCGAAGCCGGGGTGGCTGTGCTCCGCCGAACGGGCGGCGGCCCGGGCGCTGGTCGCCTCCGCGACCGGGCGGCGTTCGGCGTCGTAGCTGTCCAGCAGCGCGTCCCCGGCCCAGCCGCCGAGCACCCCGGCGAGCTTCCACGCCAGGTTGTGCGCGTCCTGGATGCCGGTGTTGGAGCCGAAGGCCCCGGTCGGCGACATCTCGTGCGCCGAGTCGCCGGCCAGGAACACGCGTCCCGAGCGGTAGGCGGTCGCGACGCGCTGCGCGGCGTGCCAGGGCGCCCGGCCGGTGATCTCCACGTCCAGGTCCGGGTCCCCGACCGCGCGGCGGATGTGCTCCGCGCAGCGCTCGTCGGTGAAGTCCTCCACCGTCTCGCCGCGTTCGGGGTGCCAGGGGGCGTGGAAGACCCAGTTCTCCCGGTTGTCCACGGGCAGCAGGGCGCCGTCCGCGTCCGGGCGGGTCAGGTAGCAGACGATGAAGCGGCGGTCGCCCACCACCTCGGCGAGCCGGTGGGAGCGGAAGGTGACGCTGATGTTGTGGAACAGGTCGCCGGGGCCGCTCTGCCCGATGCCGAGCTGCCGGCGGACGGGGCTGCGGGGGCCGTCCGCGGCCACCAGGTAGTCCGCGCGGATCGTGGTGTGCTCGCCGGTGTCCCGGCTCTTGACGACCGCGGTCACGCCGCCGGCGTCGCTGTCGAACGACAGCAGTTCGGTGCCGAAGCGGAGGTCGCCGCCGAGCCGTACCGCGTGGTCGAGCAGGACCGGCTCCAGGTCGTTCTGGCTGCACAGGCACCAGGAGCTCGGGCTGAAGCGGGCCAGTCCGCCGCCCGGGTCGATCTCCTTGAACAGCCATTCGCCGGAGTCCCCGACCAGGGCGGGTGCCTGCAGGATCCCGTGGTTGCCGGACAGCGTCTCGGCGGCCGCCCGGACACCCTGTTCGGCGCCGGCCACCCGGAGCAGTTCCATGGTGCGCACGTTGTTGCCGCGGCCGCGGGGGTGGATGGACGTGCCGGCGTGACGCTCGACCAGAGTGTGCCGCACCCCCAGGCGCCCCAGGAACAGCGAGGTGGACAGGCCGACCAGGGAACCGCCCACGATGAGCACCGGCACCCGGTGTACCGGATCCGTCGGGTGGCCGGTCGGCTCGGTTTCCTGCACCATCACTCGCCTCCAGTGCCTCGCGTCCGTGTCTCGGCCGGTGCGGCCGGGACCACATCCATGCCCCGCCGGGCGGGCGACGGCTCAGGCTTCACCCACTCGGACGGGATCGGGGACCCGTTCGGAGCGATCCGCACCGTTCCGTCGCCCGCGGGGGCCGGACGGGCGGCGTGCACGGGACCCCGGTCTGCCTTTTCGGGGAATGTGCATCGGCCTCGGGAAAGGTGCATCCGCGCCCGATGGGCCGGGCGAACCGCGGTCAGGGGTTGGGAGCAGAGCCCGTGCCGCCCCGGGGTGTGCACTGCAAGGGACCGGTCGCCGGGGGGCAGCGCCTGCCGCGAGCACCTTCCGGCACCACCCCCGCAGGTCCGCCTTTCCGCCACTCCGCCTTTCCGCCACTCCGCCTATCCGCCTCTCCGCCGTTCCCCGCACACACCGCCGCACGGCCTCGCCGTCCGCACCCCGGCCAGTGCCGCCCGCCGCCCGGGACGGCGCCCGTGTCCCTACCGAGTCGACGGGCCCGCGGAGGCACCGGTCCTGGTCCCGGGGCCCTCGCTGGGCACGAGCTGGCACAGGTTGTAGAGACCGTCCGTGGGCAACGCTCCTCCGGCGGCTGCCGGCGCGCCCTCCAAAGGACTCGCCGACTTCGCGATCGTCCAGTCCTCCCGTCCACTGCCGGCAAATGGGGCATCGGACGCTACGACGCCCTCAAGCGCCTGTTCACCACCGGGGCGTGGAACCCCCCACGCCCTCACCCCCACTGCCGCCTGGTCACCCGGTCCTACCCCGCTGAATAGCTACTGACCAGCCTCTTCGGCGCGAACGTCTTCGCCCTGGTCAGCCGGATCCTCGGCATCCCGGTCATCGTGTTCTGCGCGAACGAGAACGGCAGCGCCTGGTTCACCCGCCGCGCCATTGAGCGTCCGGCGCCGCGTCTTCGAACGCGCCCGTGCCACTGAACAGTTCGCGCCAATTCGCACCCAAGAGCCGTGTCACCCGTTCGAGGGAGGACACGGCTCTGGTGCGTCGACCTAGTCTGGCGGGGTAGCCGTCCGGCACGGGGAGACGCACCTTGTACACCATCATCGTGATACCTCCACCGACCACGGAGGACCGCCATGGCCGCACGCAGCACCGGCGACGACACGAGCGAAACCACCTTCAGATCAGGCTCGCGCCGGGTGAGTTGCTCACCTTCGGCCGGTCCGCGCGCGACAACGACCTCGGCATCGCGCACGACGGGGTCTCCCGCAGAGCCGGTGAGATCACCGCACAGGGCGCCTTCTGGATACTCAGCAACCTCAGCCGCGAGCAGACGTACGTCGTCGAGAACCCGGAAGGCGCGGGCGAGCACATCAAGGTCGGGCCGGGGCGGTTGGACGCGCCGGTCCCCTTCGAGTTCTCCCGGATCGTGCTGCCGGCAGCCGGCGACCTGCTGCCGCTGGACGTGTGGGCGCCGCGCCACGACTACCTGAGCGACGGGGCCGGCCTCGACGGGGCCACGACCGCGCCCGCGTTCTCCCTGGACACCTCCAAGCGCTACTTCGCGGTACTGGCCGCCCTGTGCGAGCCCCGCCTGCGCGGCGCACCGCACGCCCCACTGCCCACCGTCGACCAGGTCGCCGAACGGCTGCGGCCCGCCTGGCCGGCCGCGTCCCGCACGTCGGTGCAGTGGAACATCGACTACCTCGCGGTGAAGCTGCGTCTCAAGCCGAGCCCGGGGACTGCCGATCCTGGCCCGCGCCTGAACGGCAAGAAGGAGCAATTGGTGTCCCTGGCGCTCCGCTTCGACCTTGTGCGGGAGGACGATCTGGTGATGCTGGCCGCCCCGTCCCGCACGCTCGGCGCGGCCCGCAGATGAGCGGCCGCCGAGGGTCCTACTCCGTCGACGTCCCCCGGGGCTACCGCATTGGCGCCTGGCGCGTCCTGGAACCGCTCGCCTCCGGCGCGTTCGGCAGCGTCTACGCCGCCGAACGCCGGCGGGACGGGGCGGAGGCGGAGGCGGATGGTGAGCGGACGTCGAGGGACGGCGCCCCCGGTGCTGAGAAGGCGGACCAAGGACCGGACACCGGCCCGGCCGCGAGCGGCGGCGGCCGCGGTTCCGCGCACCGGCCCGCCGATCCGCCGCCGACGGCTGCGCTGAAGTTCCTGCCCACCGGCACCTGCACACCGCGCCGGCTCAGCCATCTGCAAAAACTGGCCGACCGCGAGGTGGCGTTGCTGCGGCGGCTGCGCAGCCCGCGGCTGATCCGCCTGTACGAGACACTGACGGTCGACGACCCGGCGCATCCGGAGCTCGACGGCGCCACCGTCCTCGTACTGGAACGGGCGGCGGGCTCGCTCGCCGACCTGCTGGCCGGGGCCGAACGGCCACCTGCAGAGGGACCCGTGCTGCTCACGCAGGTCTGCGAGGGACTGCGGCAGCTGCACGGCGCGGGCTGGGTGCACGGCGACCTCAAACCGGCCAACGTGCTGTTGATGCAGGACGGTTCCGTCCGGCTGGCCGACTTCAACATGGCCGCGGAACTGGAGGGTAGCCACGCCTACTCCCCCGCCTTCGCGACCCCCGACTACACGCCGCCCGAACTGCTGTGGCCGGAGGTCGACGAACGCGGCACCCGCATCCGGCCCAGCGCCGACATCTGGGCGTTCGGCGTCCTCGCGCACGTCGTCCTGACCGGCGCCCACCCGCTTCCCGGCGGCACGTCGGCCGTCCGCCGGGAGGCCGGGGTCCGCTATGCCCGCGGCACCGAGGAGCTGCGCCTGTCCGCCGGGCTGCCGGACGCCTGGCGCGGCATCGTCCGGGACTGCCTGTCCCCCACCCACCGCGACCGCGCCCGGTACGACGCAGCCTCCCTGCTGCCGCGGGTACGGCAAGCGGCCGACGGCCCCGCGCCGGCCGGAGAGTCTCCGTGGCCCCTGATGAAGCCGCGCGGCTCGCCGTCCGCTGCGCGGCGCACCCGCGTCCGTGCCCTGCTGGCCCTGACCGGCGTGGCCGCCCTGACCGCCCTCGGCCTCGGCCTCGGCTCGAACTCTCCGCCGGCCGTTGACGGTTCGCCCCCCGCGAAGCGCCCCGCCACGGCCGGTCCGGCCGCCGACCACCGGGAACAGCACGCGAAGACCGGCTCCCCCACCGCCTCCGCCCAGCCCGTCGGATACGACCGCTGTCTGCCGGGTGACGTCTGCTTCTTCACCGGGCGGGACGGCACGGGCGCGATGTGCGCCTGGGAGGGCGACGACACGGACTGGGCGCGCGGCGAAACCACGTGCAGTTGGGCGGGCAAGAGGGACGCCCTGTCGGTCTTCAACAACGGCCACGACACGACCCAGGGCGAGATCTTCATCGATGTCGTCTACTTCGCACGGGACTCACTGCGTGATCGCCTGGGCTGCGTCGAGGTCGGCACACGGCACAACCTGCCCACGCCGCTGCGCCCGATGTCCCACCGCTGGACCGAACACTGCTGAACCCGGCACCCCGCGCGCCCCGTCCAGGTGACCCTCAGATTTATGAGGTACCCCGGCCACCATCCGACGGCCATGGTGTGAGTGTCACATCGAGGGATGGCGTGGCAACAGGGGGTGCATGGCACGTGCCATACGGCAAACGCACGTTCGGCTGGGTGTGCGCGGTCGCGGTCGCGGCCGCCCTGACGGCGACCGCGACCGGCTGCGCCGCACAGCCCTCGGGGAAAGAACCGCGGTCCGGCGCCGCCGGTGCGGCCACCGCTCGGCCCGCGCCGGTCCGGCCGCTGACCTGGCAGCAGCAGCTACGTATCTCGGACGCCGAGGAGCGGCTGACCAAGCAGTGCATGAACCGGCACGGCTTCTCCTACTGGGAGACCCGCATCCTGACGCTGGAGGAGAGCCGGCCCGTCCGCTACGTACAGGATGACGTGGAGTGGGCGCGCCGGTACGGCTACGGCAGCGGAATCGACATGAAGGCCGACCGCGCCCGGCGCCACAATCCGAACGCCGCCTATCGCGGCAGCCTGTCCGCCGCGCGCCGCGCCGCCTACGACACCGCGCTCGACGGCGGCGACCAGGCACGGCTGCTCACCGCCCAGTTGCCCGGCGGGCGCGGCGAGGTCCGCAAGAGGCTCGGCGGCTGCACGGCTGAGGCCGAGAGCAAGCTGTACGGGGATCCGGTGGCCTGGTTCCACGCCGCCAAGATCGCCACCAATCTGCGGCCGCTGTACGTTCCCGAACTGATGCGCGACAAGCGGCTGCGTACCGCGGTCGCGGCCTGGTCGCGGTGCATGCGGCAACACGGCTACTCCTACGACGACCCGCAGGCCGCGCACGACGCCGTGCGGCAGCGCACCGCGCTGAGCGAGCGGTCGGCCACGGCCGGCGAGGCGCTGAAGGCGGAGCGCGAGACGGCCGTCGCGGACGCCCGATGCGCTCGCGAGACATCCCTGAAGTCGGTGGGCACCGCGTGCGAGAAGCTCTACGTGGGTCGGCTGCGCAAGCAGTACGGCAGCACCGTCGACACCTACTGGCTCCTGATGCGCACGGCGTTCAAGCACGCCGAAGAGCTGGTCCAACCACGGGCCTGACCTCGATTCTTCCGCGGCGACCGGCCGCGGACCGATACGCCTTCGACAAGGCGGACGAACCGGAGGAAGAACATGCGCAAGCTCACCATGACCATCGCGGCCCTCGGCCTGGCCGCCGCCGGCACCACAGTCCCCGCGGCCGCGGCCACGGCCGCCCCCGACGTCGCCGCCGCCAACCACTGCAACTCCGTCTGGCCCGGACGCAACGGCCAGATGTACGCCTGGAACAGCACCTACTGCTACAACCTGCTGGGCCACACCGCGGGCAACGACTCCAACTGGGGTGACAACGCCGGCGCCTTCCGAGGCTCCGACCAGGACGCCGCGTCGTCCGTCATGAACGCAGGCTACGTCGGCAACCTCGACGTCGTCGCGTTCTACTACTACTCCGGCTACAGCGGCGGCTACGGATGCCTCTCGCCGAACGAGTACTTCGTGGACGACCTGTCCCGCAACACGTTCACCACCGGCTACAACATGAACAACAACATCCGGTCGCACCGCTGGGTCAACTCCACGAACTGCAGCGGCAGCTCCTGGATGTCCTGATCCAGGGCTACGGGCCCGCCGGTACACCACCGGCGGGCCCGTGGTGACGCGCCGTGGCACGGCAAACCTTCGCGACTGCGCGGTGGGCCGCCTGCCCCGCACCCGATCACTGCTGCTGAACAGTCAGGCTACGGCCAGGTCTCCTACGAGGGAAGACACAGCTTGTCCGCCGTGTGGGGTTCAGGTTGTTGGCCGGTGAGATTTCGGAGGGCTTCCAGGTGCGTCATGCCGATCCTTGGGGACGGCACTTCACGCATGCTGCAACCCGGACCACATGGAAGCCGTGCCAAAGAAGGAAGCCCTCCGGTGCAGGGACTGGGACACCGCGCGAGCCCGGTGGACGCGCTGTCCCCACAGCCACGCGTACACGCCGGAGAACTCGTATCTGGATCCCCGAGGGTTCCAGCAGTGCCGGACGTGCCGCGCCGAAAGGGTCAAGAGCCGCCGGGTTCCCGGGCTGTGTGAGGTTTCGTGATACGTGAGAGGGTCTGAGACGTGAGTGAGACACCGTCGAACACCCTGCACTACCGCTTTGACGGGCCAGAAGACGCTCCCGTCCTGATCTTGGGTCCCTCCCTGGGTACCACATGGCACATGTGGGACCGTCAGGTCCCCGAACTGGCCCGGCACTGGCGCGTCTTCAGGTTCGAGCTGCCCGGTCACGGCGGTACGCCCGCCGTTCCCGCCGGATCCGTCGGCGAACTCGCGGTACGGCTGCTGACCACCCTCGACTCCCTGGGCGTACGGCACTTCGGCTACGCGGGCTGCGCTTTCGGCGGCGCGATCGGTGCCGAGCTGGCGCTGCGCCACCCGGAGCGGCTGGCCTCACTCGCGCTCATCGCCGCCTCCCCCCGGTTCGGCACCGCCGACGAGTTCCGGCAGCGCGCGGCGACCGTCCGCGCGGGTGGACTGGAGCCGATCGCCCGCTCCGCGCCGGAGCGCTGGTTCACCGGCGGCTTCGCCTCCGCGCAGCCCGCGATCACCGACTGGGCCGTGCAGATGGTGCGCACCACCGACCCGGGGTGCTACGTGGCCGCCTGCGAGGCGCTCGCCGCCTTCGACGTGCGCCACGAACTCGCCCGCATCGGCGTACCGACCCTGGTCCTCGCCGGCTCGGAGGACCAGGTCACCGGTCCCGCCGAGGCCCACACCCTGGTCGCCGGCATCCCCGACGCCCGGTTCGCCGTCGTCCCCGGTGCCTCCCACCTGGTCCCCGTCGAGCAGCCGGCCGCCGTCACCGAACTGCTCCTGAACCACTTCTCCGCCTCCTGGCCGGCCACCCCCGAGTCCGCCACCGGCGCCGCCCCGATCCCGGCGGCGGTACCGGCCGGTCCGGCCCCGATGCCGATGGCACCCCCCGCGCCGGTCCCCGCCCCGCCCGGGCCCGCCACGACCCAGGCGGCGGCACCCGCCGACCCCGCCCGGGCGGCCGCGCCCTTCGACCCGTTCCCGATTCCCACTCCAGCGCTCGGCCCCACCCCGCAGCTCGGCCCGGTTCCGCAGCTCGGCCCGGTCCCGTTGGACGGCCCCGCCCCGGCGCCCGAACCGGCACCGTTCGCCCCCGCCCCCGATCCGGTCCCGTTCGCCTCCGATCCGGTCCCGGTGCCCGCCGTACCGGCCCCGCCCGCCCAGTCTGCCCAGCCCGCCTCGCCCGTCGAGGGCGCGTCTTCCGCCGAGCCGCGGCCGGCCGGGCGCCCGGATCCGTACGACACCGGCATCAAGGTGCGCCGCGAAGTGCTCGGGGACGCCCACGTCGACCGGGTACTGGCGCTGACCGACGACTTCTCCGCCGACTTCCAGGAGCTCGTCACCCGCTACGCCTGGGGCGAGGTCTGGGACCGGCCCGCGCTGGACCGACGGCTGCGCAGCTGCGTCGCCCTCACCGCCCTGGTCGCCGGCGGCCACCTGGAGGATCTGGCCGCCCACACCCGGGCCGCACTGCGCAACGGGCTGGGCCCGCACGAGATCAGGGAGATCCTGCTGCAGACCGCGGTCTACTGCGGGGTGCCCGCCGCGAACCGCGCGTTCGCGGTGGCGCAGCAGGTGGTCCGCGAGGAGACCGCGTCCGCCGAGTGACCGGCGCCGGTGCGGCCGCGGGCGGGCGTCGGTGCGCCCGAAGGCCGGTCGGCGCCGCGAGGGACCGGCCGCACCCGCGGGCGGCATCCCCGAAACCGGTCGGGGCGGCGACCGGCCGGCGGGGGAGCGGGCCGCAGTCGGTAGCCGGGTGGTGAGCGCACCCGGGTGGCCGCCTCCGCCGCGGCCGTGCGGGAGGCAGGATGGAGGAATGAAGCTCACGAAGAAGACGCATGCCTGCGTGCGCCTGGAGAAGGACGGCCGCACGCTCGTCCTCGACCCCGGTGTGTTCAGCGAGGAGGACGCCGCCCTCGGCGCGGACGCCATCCTGGTCACCCACGAGCACCCCGACCACTTCGACGAGGCACGGCTGCGCACCGCGCTGGAAGCCGATCCGGCCACCGAGGTCTGGACGCTGAGGTCGGTCGCCGAGCAGATCTCCGCCGCCTTCCCCGGCCGGGTGCACACCGTGGGCCACGGCGACACCTTCACCGCCGCGGGCTTCGAGGTGCAGGTCCACGGCGAGTTGCACGCGGTCATCCATCCGGACATCCCGCGCGTCACCAACGTCGGCTACCTGTTCGAGGGCGGCAGGCTCTTCCACCCCGGTGACGCGCTCACCGTCCCCGACCAGCCGGTGGAGACCCTGATGCTGCCGGTGATGGCGCCGTGGAACAAGATCTCCGAGGTCATCGACTACGTCCGCGAGGTCCGCCCGCAGCGCGCCTACGACATCCACGACGCACTCCTCACCGACCTGGCCCGCCCGATCTACGACCGCCAGATCGGCGCCCTCGGCGGCGCCGACCACCAGCGGCTCGCGCCGGGAACCACCGCCGACGTGTGAGGCGCGGCGGGCGGAACCGCGTTGTCGGTCCCGCCCGGTAGGTTGAGGACATGCGCATCGCGACCTGGAACGTGAACTCGATCACCGCACGCCTCCCGAGGCTGCTGGCCTGGCTGGAGAGCAGCGGCACGGACGTGCTGTGCCTGCAGGAGGCCAAGCTGGCCGAGGACCAGTTCCCGTTCGAGCAGCTGCGCGAGAAGGGCTACGAGGCGGCGGTGCACGCCACCGGCCGGTGGAACGGTGTGGCGGTGCTCTCCCGCGTCGGCCTGGCGGACGTGGTCAAGGGCCTGCCCTCAGACCCCGGGTACGAGGGCGCGGTCGAGCCCCGCGCCCTCGCCGCCACCTGCGGACCGGTCCGCCTCTGGTCGGTGTACGTGCCGAACGGCCGCGAGGTGGACCACCCGCACTACGCCTACAAGCTCCGGTGGTTCGAGGCGCTGCGGGCGGCCGTCGCCGACGACGCGCGGGCCGACCGCCCGTTCGCGGTCCTCGGCGACTACAACGTGGCCCCGACGGACGACGACGTCTACGACCGCACGGCCTTCGAGGGCTCCACCCACGTCACCCCGGCCGAGCGGGACGCCCTGGCCGCGTTGCGCGGGACGGGCCTGTCCGACGTGGTGCCGCGGCCGCTGAAGTACGACCGGCCCTTCACCTACTGGGACTACCGCCAGCTCTGCTTCCCCAAGAACCGCGGGATGCGCATCGACCTGGTGTACGGCAACGAGCCCTTCGCCGAGGCGGTCAAGGACGCCTACGTCGACCGCGAGGAGCGCAAGGGCAAGGGCGCCTCCGACCACGCCCCCGTGGTCGTCGACCTGGACGTGTAGCCTCCCCCGCCCCGAGCCGCCCGGCCCCGAGCCGCCCGCCCCCGCAGTCCGCTCCCGCCGGCCGCCCCCGCGCCCGGCGCCCGGCGGCCGACCACCGCCCCCTCGCTCCCGCGCCTGCCGGACCCCTCACCCCCTGCCCGCCGCCCGCTCGGGCCCGCCGGAGAGCGTCACAGCAGGGCCAGGTCGACCGACGCGGCCAGCGCGGCGTATCCCGCGTCCCCGGGGTGCAGGTGGTCGCCGCTGTCGTAGGCGGACAGCAGCCGGTCCGGCCGTGCCGGGTCGCGCACCACGGCGTCGAAGTCGAGCACCGCGTCGAAGGCGTCCGATGCGCGGATCCAGGAGTTGACCGCGGCCCGCCGGGCGTCGACGGTGCCGGTGCAGGCGCGCCAGCCCGAGCAGGGGGTGAGCGTGGCCGCCAGCACGCGCACGCCGCGGGCGTGCGCGCGGCGGGCGAGCTCGGCGAGCCCGAAGGTGATCCGTGCCGGCGGGGTACCGGCCAGCAGGTCGTTGACGCCCTCGAGGACCACCAACGTGCGCACCGAGGTCTGCGCCAGCACATCCCGGTCGAGCCGGTGCAGCGCGCTCACCCCGGCCTGGTCGGTCGACACGCCGTCCCCCGGATAGTGGTCGGTGACCACACGGTTGGCAGAGATGCCCTGGTTGAGGACGCCGTAGCGCGGGGCACCGCTCCGGCCCCGCAACCTGGCGGCCAGGGCGTCCGGCCACCGCCGGTCGGCGCCCGCCGTCGACCCCGTCCCGTCGGTGATCGAGTCGCCGAGCACCACCACCGACCCGGGCCCGCCGGCGACGTCGACCCCGGTCAGCAGCGGCCAGGAGGTGAGTGCGGCGTCGAACGCGGACCCGGAGACGTCCGCCGTGTGGTCGCCCGGCCCGCTGAGGTAGGACCGCTGCCGGGCGAGCCGGTGCACCGGTGCCGCGGCCACCCGGTCCGGCAGGTGGAAACTCACCAGCAGGTCGGCGTCGGCGGGTACCGCGAAGTGCAGCGGGTCGCTGACCGCCTGCGCCCCCGCCGGGAGCGTCACGCCCGCCGAGCCGTCGAAGGACACCGGGAGCGGCGTTCCGCGGGCAGCCGCCCCGCTCGCGCGAACCGCGACCGTCGCACCACCGATCCGCACCCGCTCCGCGGCGAAGGTGTTGGCGAAACGCAGCCGCACCCCCGGCCCGCCCACCGAGGTGTGCACCACCAGCCGCAGCGTGCGGTCGGTCCACGGGCCCACGGCCGGATACCCGGAGGTCGAGGCCGCCCAGCTGCCCGTCCAGCCGGGTGCCGCGCTGTGCACCGCCATCGCGAACACGTGCAGGTCCGGCGCGTGCGGCAGGGTGACGGACCGCACCCGACCTCCCCGCAGCAGCGGCACCGTCACCACGTACAGCCGCACGGTCGCGGTGACCGGGCCGCCGGGCGTGTTCAGGTACGGCAGCGCCACCGCCTTGGTCGCGAGCGGGCCGGTGCGCCAGTCCGGTGCGGAGAGCAGGTAGGAGGAGCGGCCGCCGCCCGCGTAGCGGACCGTGCCGGCGCCCCCGGTGGCGGAGCCGGCGGTCCCGGCCACCAGGAAGGCGAGGGCGTCGCCCCGTCCGCGGACGTCGACGCGCTGCCCCTCGGCGCGGACGTTGTCCGGTCGGCCCGGAGCGCTGCGCGGCCAGGTCAGCCGGGTGCCCTGGACGTCCAGGGTCCGTCCCGGTGTCCAGCCTGCGGCCGCAAGTGCAGGTGCCGGCAGGGAGCGTCCCGCACCGTCGAAGTCGGCCTCGGCGGGCCGCACGTCCTCGCTGACGGCGGTGTTGTCGAACAGCAGCTCCAGCGGCAGCGGGAGGGCCGCCGACGGGCGGGTGGCGGTGGCGGCGCCGACCGGCGCGAGTACCCCCGCACACAGGGTGAGGGCCACCACCAGGCCCCGGACGGCTCGGCCCACGGACCACTCCTTCTGCACGCGGCGGGTGAAAAGGCGCATCGCGACCGTAGGTAGGCGGTACGGGCCGGTCAACGCGCCATGCCCGTGCCCCTGCCGGGATCGGCCGTACGGGCCCCTCCGCGCGCCCTGTGGTGCGTACAGGGGAGCGAATGTCACGCTGGTCGTATGAACATCCCTTTTTTGGGTGGTCGTCGCGGCAAGCGGGACAGCGAACCCTTCGCCGATCCGGAAGGGGCGGCCGCCCTGCTGTCCGAATGCGAGCTGCTGCGCGCGCAGGCGGCGCGGGCCGGCGTCGAACTCGACGACAGCGTGGCCTCCTTGGCGGAACTCGACCAGTTGCTGCCGCGCTGGCGTGACGACGAGGAACTGCTGCCGTCACTCGGCAACGACGCCGGGTTCTACCTCGGCACGGTGATCGTGCGCACCGTCGGCGGTGCCGCCTGGGCGATGCGGGGCGGCGAGCAGCCGGTGGTGCGGCTGGCCTCC
Organism: Streptomyces sp. MS06; assembly: GCF_047200655.1. Taxonomy (NCBI): domain Bacteria; kingdom Bacillati; phylum Actinomycetota; class Actinomycetes; order Kitasatosporales; family Streptomycetaceae; genus Streptomyces; species Streptomyces sp. MS06. The sequence continues at coordinate 110,771 of NZ_JBJZOJ010000001.1, read as the reverse complement.
GGACGCGAGGTCGACGTGACGGAGGCGGGCCGCGGCTGGGCGGCCCGTGGCGTTCCGGAGCTGTGCCAGACCTACGCGGAGGTCGCCGAGGCGGGCCGGCCGCCCGACGGAACGCACACCCCGCCCGGGGGATAAATACGGCTTATGCTCGCAAAGTGCGTGTCGCCAGGCGTGTGCGGTACGGGGTGGGTAGGTTGCGGCAACAGGACACAGCGGGAAGCGAGTTGCGGGAAGCGGGTTGCGGGAAGTGGACAGGGCTGCGGACGGCCGTCGATCCGTCGATCGAACTGCCTGACTCCGGCAGGTACTTCGGGGATCCGCACGTCCCGTGGGACGGGATCCCCCAGCGCTGAGGAAAGGGGACCATCCTGCGACCCGCGTTCGGCATCCCGGGCGTGTGCCGTGCTCCGGATCGGGGTCGCGCGCAGCGCCCGGCCGGTCCGGCCCGGCCGCGGCGGGCCCCGCCCCGCCACCGGCCCCGCCCCGTCAACGCCCGTCGCCCGGCGGCGGGAACCGCCGCGGGCCCGTCCCGGCGCGCCCCGGCGCGGCAGCGCCCCGCCAGGGGCAGCCCGGCCCGGCGCGGCTCTCGACTAGGATGGGGCCTTCGTCCCCGCGGGCGGCGGTGACCGGCACCGATGCCGCACGGCACCGCCGGGGCCGCACCGGGGACGCTGCCGCCAGGCGGACACCCGACGCCGCCCCTGGCCCCAGGGGTGGCGGATCACAAGAGCCATACCCGGCCGGCCGCGGCCGGAGATCACTGCTCGTGCGGCGGGATCGGCACCCACCAGGGCCGACCGCCGGCGAGGAGAAGGTCAGCCGCGTGCCGGACGGGTTGCGCTCGCCCCCGGGCCGGGACCGGCCGCTCCGGCCCCGCCGCGGGTCCGGCCCGACCCTCCCGTCCCCGACGCTCCTTCCGTCCCCGACGCCCGCCCGCCTCCGCGGTCCTGCGTCCTGCCTCCTGTCGTGTTTCCGCCGCCGGGTCAGGAACCCGCCCGATGCGAGGTGCGGGACTGCTCGGTCACCGGCAGCGGAGCCTGGGCCGCACGCGTCACATCCCCCACCAGTTCGACCACATCCGGTCCGTAGGCCTGGGAGTTGACCACCTTCAGCAGCAGCACGAAGGAGTTTCCGCCGTGCTTGCGGGCCAGCCGCTCGTGGTTGCGGGCGAGATACCGGGTGGCGGCCTGGTTGGTGATGGCCCGCTGGCCGCAGAACAGGAACACCGGCCGGGCGTCGCGGTTCTGGCCGGCCGTCAACCTGGCAAGCAGGACGTACTCGGTGACGCCCGGGTCCATCCGGTACCGTTCGGCGCCTATCTGGAACGCGCCCCGGTCCGGGCCCGGCTCCGGGTCGACGTTGACCCGCACCCCGGGCAGCATCGCCGACATGTGGGCCAGCATGCGGCGGTTGGAGGCCGGCCCCCCGACGCAGAACTCGGTCCGCTCCCCGAAGCCCTGGTGCGCCGAGTCCTGGGTGACCATCTGGACGTGAGCGCCGCAGTCCTTGATGAGCGCGGCGAGCTCCAGGAGCGCGAAGACGTCGAAGCGGTGCACCGCTGGCTCCGAGGTCGCCGGATCGCGGTTGACCACGAGCAGGGACTCCGCGTTCTCCGGCAGCCCGAAGAACGCCTGCTTGCGCCGCAGTCTCCGCTTCCACAGGGAGGTGCGGGCCAGCCAGCCGAGCGCGGCGCTGAGGCCCGCTGCGATCACGCCGAGAACGATGTTGCGCAGGTCGTCATTCATGGGCGCGCATGGTAGCGGTCCCGGGCGGACGGCCGTTCGAGGCACCCGCCCCGGCCCTCGCCCCGAAGCCGGCGCCGGGCACCGCCCCCCGGCCGGCCCCGCCGCGCCCGCGGCGGGCCCGGCGTCCGTCCGGCGACGCCGTACGAGGGGTGTCCCGGCCCGCCGGGACACCCCGGTCGGAGTGCGGCGGTCAGAGTGCGGCGGCCGGCCGGTCGAGCCGGTGGAACACCAACCGGCCGTCCGCGACGTCCACCGTCACCCGGGCACCCTCGCGCACGCTGCCGTCCAGCAGCCGCCGGGACAACTGGTTGTCGACCTCCCGCTGGATGGTGCGGCGCAACGGGCGGGCACCGTACTCGGGCTGGTAGCCGCGCTCGGCCAGCCAGTCGACCGCCGCCGGGGTGAACTCCAGGGCGATGCCCTGGGCGTGCAGCAGCCGGCGGGTCTGCTCCAGCAACAGGTCGGTGATCTGCCGCAACTGCTCGCCGGTGAGCTGGCGGAAGACGACGATCTCGTCGATCCGGTTGAGGAACTCCGGCCGGAAGTGCTCCCGCAGCGGCCGGAGTACCTGCTCGCGGCGCGCCGCCTCGTCCGCCTCCGCGCCACCGGCCCCGAACCCGATGCCCGCGCCGCGCCGGGTGATCGCCTCCGAGCCGAGGTTGCTGGTCATCACCACGACCGTGTTGGTGAAGTCCACGGTGCGGCCCTGCGAGTCGGTCAGCCGTCCGTCGTCCAGCACCTGCAGCAGGATGTTGAACACGTCGGGGTGCGCCTTCTCCACCTCGTCGAGCAGCAGCAGCGAGTACGGGTGCCGGCGCACCACCTCGGTGAGCTGGCCGGCCTCCTCGTGCCCGACGTACCCGGGCGGCGCGCCGACCAGGCGGGAGACGGTGTGCCGTTCCTGGTACTCGCTCATGTCCAGGCGGACCATGCGGTCCTCGCTGGCGAACAGTGCCTCGGCGAGCGCCCGCGCCAGTTCCGTCTTGCCGACGCCGGTCGGGCCGAGGAACAGGAAGCTCCCGATCGGGCGGTCCGGGCTGGACAGCCCCGCCCGGCTGCGCAGCACCGCCTCCGACACCGCCGCGACGGCCTCGTCCTGACCGATGACCCGCTGGTGCAGATGCTCCGCCAGGCGCAGCAGGCGGTCCCTCTCCTCCTGGGTGAGGCTGCTGACCGGGATGCCGGTCAGCCGGGACACCACCTCGGCCACGGCCTCCGTGGTGACCTCCAGGTTCAGGCCCTCGTCGGCCTCGCCGTCCCCCGCCGTCCGGGTGATCCGCTCCTTCAGCTCCGCGATCCGGTCGCGCAACCGCGTGGCCTGCTCGTACTGCTCGTCGGCGACCGCCTGGTCCTTGTCCCGGACCAACTGCTCGACCTCGCGTTCCATGGCCCGCACGTCCGTGCCCTTGGTGCGGGCCCGCAGCCGCACCCGGGAGCCCGCCTGGTCGATCAGGTCGATCGCCTTGTCCGGCAGCCGCCGGTCGGTGAGATACCGGTCGGACAACTCCACCGCGGCGACCAGCGCCTCGTCCGTGTAGCGCACCTGGTGGTGCGCCTCGTAGCGGTCGCGCAGCCCGCGCAGGATCTCGACGGCGTCCGGCACGCTCGGCTCGGGCACCAGGATCGGCTGGAACCGGCGGGCCAGCGCCGCGTCCTTCTCGATCCGCCGGTACTCCTCCAGCGTGGTCGCGCCGACGACGTGCAGTTCCCCCCGGGCCAGCGCGGGCTTGAGGATGTTGCCCGCGTCCATCGCCCCGCCCTCACCGCCGGACCCGGCGCCCACGACGGTGTGCACCTCGTCGATGAACACGACGAGCCGGTCCGAGTGGGTGCGGATCTCCTCGACGATGTTGTTCAGGCGCTCCTCGAAGTCCCCCCGGTAGCGGGTGCCCGCCACCACTCCGGTCAGGTCGAGGGCGACCACGCGCCGGTCCAGCAGGATGTCGGGTACGTCCCCCTCCGCGATGCGCTGGGCCAGGCCCTCCACGATGGCGGTCTTGCCGACGCCCGCGTCACCGATGAGGACCGGGTTGTTCTTCCCGCGCCGGGACAGCACCTCGACGGTCTGCTCGATCTCCTCGTCCCGCCCGATCACCGGGTCGATACGCCCCTGACGGGCCAGCTCGGTGAGGTCGCGGCCGTACTTGTCGAGCGTGGGCGTGCCGGTGGCGCGCTGCCGTTCGGCCCCCGGCGGTGCGCCCTCCGCCGCCTCCGGCGGCAGTCCCGAGGGGCTGAAGCGCGCCGAGTTCAGGATGTGCCCGGCCGCGGAGTCCGGGTTGGCCGCCAGCGCGCTCAGCACGTGCTCCGGGCCGATGTACCCGGCGCCGGAGGTCCGCGCCAGGTCGTGCGCGTCGAGCAGGGCGCGTTTGACGGCGGGGGTGAGCGAGAGCGACGTGGGCGGGGGCGGCTCGCCCGCCGGCTGCTGCGGCGGACCGGACCGCTCGTCGATCTCCGAGGCCAGCGAGTCGGGATCGGTGCCGTACCGGCTCAGCAGAGTGCGGGTGGGCTCGGCGGTCAGCGCCGCCCGCAGCAGGTGCTCGGTGTCCAGATCCCGGCTGCCGTGCTCGGCGGCGTACTGGGCGGCGCCCCGCACCAGGTCCCGGGCAGGCTGGCTGAGCAGACGGCCTATGTCGATCTGCCGCGGGCCGGGGCGCGGGCCGCCGAAGAAGCGGGCGAGGAACTCCCCGAAGGGGTCGCCCTCCGGGCCGACGAAGCCGCTGGTCATGGCGCTCCATTCGATCGCTGACGACGTGCGGGGATCGGGTGTCCGGGTTGCGGGCCGCTCATGCCACGATGGCACGTTCCGATCCGTGGGGCATGTGCAGGACGCCCTGCCGGACCCGCCCCCCGGCGCGGACGGGCGCGGACGGGCGCGGACGGGCGCGGACGGGCGCGGACGGGCGCGCAGGGGCGCGCGGGGGGCGCGCCGCCCGGTGCCGCACCCGCCGTTGCGGCCCCGTGCGGTGGCGGGTCCGCCGGCTCACCGGTGTGCGGCGGCACCGGAAGATCCATGCAGTCCCGCTGAAAACTCCCCGTATCGAGTCCGTAACACGCTTCGTGTTGGCTACCGTACGGAGTGCTCCTCTCTGGGTGGGAGTTGGGCGATGACTGTGGAACAACTCCCCGGCAGGGTACGGGAGTTCGCGAACTTTCTGGACGGGCTGCTGGCCGGACTCGACCCGGGCGGCGGATGGTGCGCGGTGTTCTGGCAACGCGATCCGGACGGCATGCGCGCCTGCCTGGACGGGCGGGAGGTGCCGCCGTGGGACGTGGTGGAGGCGCTGCTGCACGACCTCGCCGCCGAGTACGGCACACCGGTCGCGGCGGCGGAGCGGGAACGGGCCTCGGCCCTGCACGCCGCCGCCCTCGCCGCGTACGACGCGCGGCCGGGCGGCCGGGACGCGCTCGGTGACCGGATCGACGTGATGCTCCGCGAGCAGCGGTACGCCGCGGACCGCCTCGCCGAGCTGAACCGGCGCGCCGCCACCGCCGCCACCGCGGAGGAGGCCGGCGCGCTCCGCCACGACCTCGCCTGGGCCCGCGACGACCACGAACGCGCCACGGCCCGCTGCGCCGAACTCCGTGCCCGCCTCGCCGAGGCGGACCGCCGGCTGACCGGCGCCCCGGCACCGTTCGCACCGCACCGCCGGCCCGGGCAGCACGGCGGGGGAGCGGAGACCGGACCGGACGCCGCCCGGCCTCGCGGCGCCGGTGCCGCCGGCCCGTGGCAGGGCCACGCGACGGCCGGCCCCCGCCCGGCGGCCCCGACCCCCCACCCGGCGGCCCCGGCCCCCCACCCGGCGGTCCCGGCTCCCCACCCGGCCGCCCCCGATCCGCACGCCGGCCGCGGGGTGCCGCACACCCGCTCCGGTGGCGGCCCCGACCCGCGGGCCCCCGCGGGCGAATCCCCCGCGGACGCCGGCCGCGCCCCGCGACCGGCACCGGCCGGCCCGCGTGCCGCGCCCGCCGCCCGCGCCCCGGCCACCCCGCGACCGCCCGCCCCGCCCGACCCGCCGGCCAAGACCCGCAAGCGCCGCCGGGGCAGCGCCCGCTTCGCCGGACTCGCCGTCGACGACACCGCGCCGGCACCCGCACCCCCCTCCGCCGCCGCTCCGGAGGCGCCCGCGGCCGCGGGCGGCACCCCCCGCGGGGCGCGGTTCGCCGGAGCCGGGCCGGGGGAGCGCGACGAGGCACGCCCGCGCACCGAGCCGGTGGACGAGGCGGCGCGCAAGGAGGTCGCCGACGCCGTGGCCCGGCTGGTGCGGCTCCGCGCGGAGGGACGCACCGGAGAGGCTCACGCGGTGCTGGTGGAGGCCGCGTGGTGGCCGGCCGCCCGTTTCCCGCCGCTCGCGGCGGAGCTGCGGCAGGCGGGGCTCGGCGCGGACTGGGCGACCCTGCTGTGGGAGGCGTCCTCCCTGCCCGCTGACCGGCTCGTGGCGGCCGCCGACGCCCTCGCCGCGGCCGGGCACGCCGCCGACGGGCAGCAGGTCCTGCGGCAGGGCGTGGCACGCTCCGCGGCCGAGATCGGGGCCGCGGTGTGCACGCTGGCCGCGGAGGGCCGCGACCGCGAGGTGCGCTCGCTGGTCGACGCGTACGTGCGGGTCCGCACACCCGCCGAGGCAGCCCTGAGCGCGGCGGCCGACCCGCCGCTGATCGCCCCCCTGCTGCTGCACGCCGCCCACGGGGTCTCCGACGAACGGCACTGGGACCTCCTGCACGCGCTGCGGGTCGCCGGCCTCGCCGGCTGACCGGCGGGTCGCTCACCCACCGGAGTGTGAAACGCGCTCGTTCCCAGCGGGTTGGCGACGATGGTCTTGGCAAGCCCGCCGCCGGGGCTTACGGTCTTCCCTCTACCGCCTGCTCTACGGGCGTAGAGGCTCTGGCGTCCTGTCGAAGGAGCAGCTCATGGCCAACGTCGTACGCGCCGCTCTGGTCCAGGCCACCTGGACCGGCGACACCGAGTCCATGCTGGCGAAGCACGAGGAGCACGCACGTGAGGCCGCCCGCCGGGGGGCGCGGGTCATCGGCTTCCAGGAAGTCTTCAACTCCCCCTACTTCTGCCAGGTCCAGGAACCGGAGCACTACCGGTGGGCCGAACCCGTGCCGGACGGGCCGACCGTGCGCCGGATGCAGGACCTGGCCCGCGAGACCGGCATGGTCGTCGTCGTCCCGGTGTTCGAGATCGAGCAGCCGGGCTTCTACTACAACACCGCGGCCGTCATCGACGCCGACGGCAGCTACCTCGGCAAGTACCGCAAGCACCACATCCCGCAGGTCAAGGGGTTCTGGGAGAAGTACTACTTCAAGCCGGGCAACCTGGGCTGGCCGGTCTTCGACACCGCGGTCGGCAAGGTCGGCGTGTACATCTGCTACGACCGCCACTTCCCGGAGGGATGGCGGCAACTCGGCCTGAACGGAGCCCAGCTGGTCTACAACCCCTCGGCCACCCACCGCGGCCTCTCCGCCCACCTGTGGCAGCTGGAGCAGCCCGCGGCAGCCGTGGCCAACGAGTACTTCGTCGCCGCGATCAACCGGGTCGGGCAGGAGGAGTACGGCGACAACGACTTCTACGGCACCAGCTACTTCGTCGATCCGCGGGGCCGGTTCGTGGGCGAGGTGGCCAGCGACTCCAAGGAGGAACTCCTCGTCCGCGACCTCGACTTCGACCTGATCGACGAGGTACGGCAGCAGTGGGCCTTCTACCGCGACCGCCGCCCCGACGCCTACGAGGGGCTGGTGCAGCCGTGAACCGCGACCTGCTGGGGCGCCACCGGGCCGTGCTGCCGGACTGGCTCGCGCTGTACTACGACGACCCGATCGAGATCACCCACGGCGAGGGACGCCACGTCTGGGACGCCGACGGCAACCGCTACCTCGACTTCTTCGGCGGCATCCTCACCACGATGACCGCGCACGCGCTGCCCGAGGTCACCAAGGCGGTCTCCGAGCAGGCCGGGCGCATCGTGCACTCCTCCACCCTCTACCTCAACCGGCCCATGGTCGACCTGGCCGAGCGCATCGCCCGGGTGAGCGGCATCCCCGACGCCCGGGTCTTCTTCACCACCTCCGGAACCGAGGCCAACGACACGGCACTGCTGCTCGCCACCACCCACCGGCGCAGCAACACGGTCCTCGCGATGCGCAACAGCTACCACGGCCGCTCCTTCAGCGCCGTCGGCATCACCGGGAACCGCGGCTGGTCCCCGACCTCGCTGTCCCCGCTGCAGACCCTCTACGTCCACGGCGGCGTGCGCTCCCGCGGCCCGTTCGCCGACCTCGACGACGACGCCTTCACCGCGGCCTGCGTCGCCGACCTGGAGGACCTCCTCGGCCACACCCGCGCACCCGCCGCCCTGATCGCCGAACCGGTCCAGGGCGTAGGCGGGTTCACCTCCCCGCCCGACGGCCTCTACGCCGCCTTCCGCGAGGTGCTCGCCGAGCGCGGCGTGCTCTGGATCGCGGACGAGGTGCAGACCGGGTGGGGCCGCACCGGGGACCACTTCTGGGGCTGGCAGGCGCACGCCGGCAACGGCCCGCCGGACATCGTCACCTTCGCCAAGGGCATCGGCAACGGGATGTCAGTCGGCGGGGTGATCGCCCGCTCCGAGATCATGAACTGTCTGGACTCGCAGAGCATCTCCACCTTCGGCGGCACCCAGATCACCATGGCGGCGGGCCTCGCCAACCTGGCCTACCTGCTCGAACACGACCTCCAGGGCAACGCCCGGCGGGTGGGCGGCCTGCTCATCGAGCGGCTGAGGAGCGTCGCCGCACAGGTACCCGCCGTCCGTGAGGTCCGCGGACGGGGGCTGATGATCGGCGTGGAGCTGGCCCGGCCCGGAACCGGCGAGGCCGACCCCGCCGCCGCGGCCGCCGTGCTGGAGGCGGCCCGCTCCGACGGCCTCCTCCTGGGCAAGGGCGGCGGCCACGACACCAGCGCGCTGCGCGTCGCCCCGCCGATGTCCCTGACCGTGGCGGAGGCCGAGGAGGGCGCGGCGATCCTCGAACGCGCCCTGCTGAGCCTGAACGAGTAGCCCGACCGCCGTCCCGTCGCCCCGCCGTCCTGCTGCCCCACCGCCCCGGTTCCGGTGCCGTCGCCGCCGCACCGGGACCGGCGGCAGCCCACCGCACGACCCGTCCCGCACGATCCGCAGCCCACAACCGCAGGCACGAGCGGCAGGAGAGGGAGCATGAGCCGTACCGTCATCCGTGGTGGCCTCGTCATCACCGCCTCCGACGAGATCCACGCCGATGTCCTGATCGAGGACGGCCGCATCGCCGCCCTCGCCGCCACCGGCACCCCGGCTGCCGAGGCCTGGACGGCCGACCGGACCATAGACGCCACCGGGAAGTACGTCATCCCGGGCGGCGTCGACGTCCACACGCACATGGAACTGCCCTTCGGCGGCACCTTCGCCTCCGACACCTTCGAGACCGGCACCCGCGCCGCCGCCTGGGGCGGCACCACCACGATCGTCGACTTCGCCGTCCAGACCGTCGGCCGCCCGCTCCGCGAGGGGCTGGACGCCTGGCACGCCAAGGCGGAGGGCAACTGCGCCGTCGACTACGGCTTCCACATGATCCTCTCCGACGTCAACGAGGAGACGCTCAAGGAGATGGACCTGCTGGTCGAGGAAGGCGTGACCAGCTTCAAGCAGTTCATGGCCTACCCCGGCGTCTTCTACTCCGACGACGGCCGGATCCTGCGCGCCATGCAGCGGTCCGCCGACAACGGCGGGCTGATCATGATGCACGCCGAGAACGGCATCGCCATCGACGTCCTGGTGGAGCAGGCGCTCGCCCGCGGCGAGACCGACCCGCGCTACCACGGCGAGGTCCGCAAGGCGCTCCTGGAGGCCGAGGCCACCCATCGCGCCATCCGCCTCGCCCAGGTCGCGGGCGCGCCCCTGTACGTCGTGCACGTCTCGGCCACGGAGGCGGTGGCCGAGCTGGCCCGCGCCCGCGACGACGGCCTGAACGTCTTCGGGGAGACCTGCCCCCAGTACCTGTTCCTGTCGACCGACAACCTCGCCGAACCCGGTTTCGAGGGCGCGAAGTACGTGTGCTCGACGCCGCTGCGCCCGCGGGAGCACCAGGCCCGACTGTGGAAGGGGCTCAGGACCAACGACCTCCAGGTCGTCTCCACCGACCACTGCCCCTTCTGCTTCACCGGGCAGAAGGACCTCGGCCGCGGGGACTTCTCCAGGATCCCCAACGGCCTGCCGGGGGTGGAGAACCGGATGGACCTGCTCCACCAGGCCGTACTGGACGGCCACATCTCCCGCCGCCGCTGGATCGAGATCGCCTGCGCCACCCCGGCCCGCATGTTCGGCCTGTACCCGAAGAAGGGCACCCTCGCGCCGGGCGCCGACGCCGACGTCGTCGTCTACGACCCGCACGCCGAGCAGGTCATGTCCGCCGAGACGCACCACATGAACGTCGACTACTCGGCCTACGAGGGCCGGCGCGTCACCGGCCGGGTCGAGACCGTCCTCTCCCGCGGCGAACCCGTCGTCACCGAGCGGAAGTACACCGGCCACGCCGGCCACGGCGTCTACACCCCGCGCTCCACCTGCCAGTACCTGAACTAGCGGACCGCCGCGGACGGCCCCCGGGTGCGCCGGCCGTCCGCAGCCCGTTCATCCCACCGCTCCAGCCGCGGGGTCCGGTCGCCCGCACGGCTCCGCCCCGCCGCCTCGAACGTCATCAGTGAGGATTTCCCATGGACTTCGGACTTGTCCTGCAGACCGATCCCCCGGCCTCCCGGGTGGTGGAGCTGATGAAGCGCGCGGAGGACGCCGGGTTCACGCACGGGTGGACCTTCGACTCCGCCGTGCTGTGGCAGGAGCCCTTCGTCATCTACAGCCAGATCCTCGCCCGGACCTCCCGGTTGAAGGTCGGCACGATGGTCACCAATCCCGGGACCCGCACCTGGGAGGTCACCGCGTCCAGCTTCGCCACCCTCAACGACATGTTCGGCAACCGCACCGTCTGCGGGATCGGGCGCGGCGACTCGGCCATGCGGGTCGCCGGGCGCAAGCCCAACACCCTCGCCCGCATCAGCGGCGCCATGAAGGTGATCCGCGCACTGGGCCGGGGCGAGGAGGCCGACCTGGGCGGCGGCACCGTCATCCGCTTCCCGTGGATCAAGGAGGGCGCCGAACTCCCCGTGTGGATGGCGGCGTACGGCCCCAAAGCACTCCGGATGGCAGGTGAGGAGGCCGACGGCTTCATCCTCCAGCTCGCCGACCTCTACCTCACCGAGTACATGGTGAAGGCGGTCCGGGACGCCGCCGCGGCCGCGGGACGCGACCCCGGCGCGGTGACCGTCTGCGTGGCCGCCCCCGCCTACGTCACCGAGGACGACTCGCCGGCGGCCCTCGCGCACGCCCGCGAGCAGTGCCGCTGGTTCGGCGGCATGGTCGGCAACCACGTCGCCGACCTGGTCTCCCGCTACGGCGAGCACTCGGCGGCCGTCCCCGACGAACTCACCGACTACATCAAGGCCCGCCAGGGCTACGACTACTCCCACCACGGCCGTGCCGACAACCCCGACACCGCCTTCGTGCCGGACGAGATCGTCGACCGCTTCTGCCTCGTCGGCCCGGTCGAACGGCATATCGAGAAGCTGACCGCGCTGCGCGAGCTGGGCGTCGACCAGTTCGCCGTCTACGACATGCACGACGCGCAGGAGACGGTCATCGACGCCTACGGCAACCAGGTCATCCCCGCCCTCAACGGCTGACCGCCTCCTCCGGGCGCCCCGACCGAACCCCTCCCCGCGCAAGCCCCTCCCGCCCCCGCCCACCGAACCCCCTCCACCGATCTCCGTTCGCAGATCCCCGTCCACCGACCGCCCCCGTCCGCCCCCTGCCACCGAACCCCGCCACGGCACGGCCCACCCGAATCCGCCCTTCCCGCCCGCCGGGAAGGGGGTCGGGGCGTGTCACGCGCCACCCCCCATCGCACCCGCACGGTCCTCCCCGTCCACCTCATCCGATGGGTCCGCCGAATGACTGACACCGCTCCCATACCCGCCCCCTCGTCCGGGGCCGCCGTCGAGCTGCCGGCCGACGCCTACCCGGCAGGCAGCCGCTACGCCAACGACGACCTGCGACCCGTCCCGCTGGCCGAACGCCGCTGGACCACGTACAACTTCGTCGCCCTGTGGATCGGCATGGCGCACTGCATCCCGTCGTGGACGCTGGCCTCGGGTCTGGTGGCGCTGGGCATGGACTGGAGGCAGGCGGTGCTGACGATCGCGCTGGCCAACGTGATCGTCCTGCTGCCGATGCTGCTGACCGGCCACGCCGGTCCGAAGTACGGCATCCCCTTCCCCGTGCTTGCCCGGGCCTCGTTCGGCGTCCGGGGCGCGAACCTGCCGGCGATGGTGCGCGCGGCCGTCGCGTGCTGCTGGTTCGGCATCCAGACCTGGATCGGCGGACAGGGCATCTTCGTGCTGCTGGGGAAGATCTTCGGCGGCTGGGCGGACGCCGGCGAGGTCGGCGGCTACCCGTGGACGCTGTGGCTGTGCTTCCTGGCCTTCTGGGTCCTCGAACTGGCCATCATCTACCGGGGCATGGAGACCCTGCGCCGCTTCGAGAACTGGGCGGCCCCGTTCGTGCTGGTGGGCGCGGTGGTGCTGTTGATCTGGATCGCGAACAAGGCCGGCGGTTTCGGTCCGCTGCTGCACGAGCCGTCGAAGGTCGGCTGGGGCGCCGACTTCTGGAAGGTGTTCTTCCCCGGTCTGATGGGCATGATCGGTTTCTGGTCGACGCTGTCGCTGAACATCCCCGACTTCACCCGCTTCGGCAAGGGCCAGCGCGCCCAGGTCTGGGGGCAGACCCTGGGGCTGCCCACCACCATGACATTGTTCGCGCTCATGTCGGTCCTCGTCACTTCCGGTTCGCAGGAGGTGTACGGTGCGGCGATCTGGGACCCGGTCGCGCTGGCCGGCCGGACCGACAACGTCTTCGGCCTGCTCTTCGCGCTCGTCACCGTCTTCGTGGCGACGATCTCGGTGAACCTCGCCGCCAACGTGGTCTCACCCGCGTACGACCTGGCCAACCTCGCCCCGAAGGTCATCAACTTCCGCACCGGCGCGATCATCACCGGCGTGGTCGGGGTCGTCGTCATGCCGTGGAAGCTGACCTCGACACCCGAGCTGTACATCTTCACCTGGCTCGGCGTGGTGGGCGGGCTCCTCGGCACGGTCGCCGGCATCCTGATCGCGGACTACTGGATCGTCCGCCGCACCGTCCTCGACCTCGCCGACCTGTACGTGGCCGGGGGACGCTACTGGTACACGGGCGGCTGGAACTGGCGGGCCGTGGTCGCGTTCGCCGTGGGCGGGCTGCTCGCCGTCGGGGGCTCGTACTCCACCCTCGACGCGGACGGCGGCAAGGCCGGCCCCTTCCCCGTCGACGGCCTCGTGCCCGTCCTCAAACCGCTCGCCGACTACGGGTGGGCCGTCGGGCTGGGTACGTCCCTCGTCGTCTACCTCGCACTGACGGCCGCCGGCCGGCGCACCGCAGAGGCGACCAGCGGGGGATGAGCGCGTCCACCGGGACCCGTCGCGGTGCGGCCGTGTCCGGCCGGGCGGTGCAGCATCGGTCGCGCACCGGGAGCGATGCCGTCGAGTGCTCCGGCCGACGGGATCGGCTCCTCACTGCCCCGGCCCGCAGGCCGGGGCAGAGGGGGCGTCAGTTCGCGGGCGTGCTGGCGGTGTCGTGGCCCAGTGCCGCCACCGCCTCCTTGGCGGCCTTGATGGCGCCCTTGTTGATCTCGTCCGTGTCCGGCGCCTTCTTCGTCTCGAAGTCGCTGCCGTTGTACGTGACCACCACCAGCGCGTTGGCCGCGCGGGTGATGACGGTGCCCTCGCGGGTCTGCTGCTTGTCCTCGGTGGTCAGGTTCACCACCGAGTAGCCCTGGTCCCCGAGGCCCGGGACGGCCCCGCCGCCGGACTTCTGCGTCACCCGCGCCTGGTACGCCTTCTGCGCCTTCTCGTTCGAGTCGGTGATCTCGAAGGAGATGTCCAGCCAGCGGTAGTCGTAGCCCTTGAGGGCGTTCCAGGAGCAGGTGCGGCGGATCTTCGGGTCCGTGGAGGGGATCTCCTTGCCGGCGGTCTTCGCGCCCGGTACCAGGGAGGTGATGGTCTTCGCCGCCAGGCTGGTGCACGGGGCGGGCGCCGTCGTGTACGCCTTCGGCTGCGCCGTGGCGGACGGTGCGGAGGGCGAGCGGGTCGCCGTCGTCTCGTGGGGCGCCTCGTGACCGGCGGCCGGGGCGGGAGCGAGCGGACCGGACGACAGCGCCCAGCCCATGGCGGCGAGCACGGCCACCGGGGACAGTCGCGCGGTCAGGGCGAGCGGCAGGGGAAGCAAACGCACGGCGCACTTCTCGTGGGGGATGGTGCGGAGGTGGTCCACACTGCGGACGGGACGACAGTCTCACACGAGTCCCCGCGGTGCGGAAGGGTGAACTCGCTCCGTGCCGGGGCGGTGACGCCGAAGTGCCCACCGCGGCCGCTCCACCTGCGATTTTCCGGGAGAAATAGTCAGATTTGTCAGGTGATATGAAGTGAAGAGGCGGCCTGTGGAAGCGCGCTCCCGATGCGGCCGACCGCGGATGCGAGGAGCGGGACGAGACGTTCCGGAGCCGCCCGGAGCGCTACGGGCGGCCCGTGCCCGGCACCGCGGACCGGCGCCGGGCCGGTCGCGGCGCGCGGGCGGGCCGCGCGCCGCCCAACCGACGGGCTGCGCCGGGCGCACCCGGCGCAGCGCTGTCAGGTGGTGCTGCAGGTGACGGTGGGCCAGGTCCAGTTGCCGTTGTGCTGGATGGTGACGCCCCAGTTGTCGCCGTTGCCGTCCGGTGTGGCGACGAGTGTCTGCGCGTCGGGGTAGTCGGCGCTGATGTTCCAGGTGGCGATGATCTTCTCGGGGGTGGGGACGTGCATGGTGACCTTCCAGTCGGCCGCGCCGGAGACCGAGACGTTGAGGTTGTACCGGTCGCTCCACTGCTGGCCGGCGGACAGGGTCGCGGTGCAACCGCCGCCGCTCCCACCGCCGTTTCCGCCACCGCTGCCGCCGGTGCCACCGTCGGGGGCGACCGCACGGCCCGTCAGCGGTGAGATCATGCCGGCGCACAGTCCGCGCGCCGCCAGTCCCTGCGCGATGCGCGGAATCGCGGCGATGGTGTTGGACGGCCAGTCGTGCATCAGGATGACCTGGCCGTTCGTGAGCCGGCCGGCGGCCTGCACGATCGCGTCGGTCCCGGCGCCGTTCCAGTCCTGCGAGTCCACGTCCCAGATGATCTCGGTGAGGCCGTACCTCGCCTCGACGGAGTGCAGGGTCGCGTTCGTCTCACCGTACGGCGGGCGGAAGAGCTGCGGTGTGCCGCCGCCCGCGTCGGCCACGGCCTGCTGGGTCCGGGAGATCTCCGAGTCCATCTGCGCCTGGCTGAGCTGGGTCAGGTGCGGATGGGTGTAGCTGTGGTTGCCGACCCACATGCCGGCGTCGACCTCCGCCCGCACCAGGGACGGGTGGGCGGCCGCGTACCGCCCTTCGTTGAACATGGTCGCCCGCAGGTTGTTCTGCCGGAGCGTGGCGAGCAGGGTCGACGTGGTGCCGGACGGGCCGTCGTCGAAGGTGAGCCCGACGTACCCGTTGCTGCACGAGGCGGCCTGGGCCGGCGCGGCGTTGACGGTGAGGGTGGCCGCCAGTGCAGTCGTGAGGGCGGCCAGGCCCGTGAGGAGGGGGCGTAACGAGAGACGGGGTCTGATTCTCATGGGGTGGTTCTCCTGTGTGTGGGGTCTCCTACGGCCTCGGGTGCGGGGGCTCAGGTGGTGCTGCAGGTGACGGTGGGCCAGGTCCAGTTGCCGTTGTGCTGGATGGTGACGCCCCAGTTGTCGCCGTTGCCGTCGGGTGTGGCGACGAGTGTCTGCGCGTCGGGGTAGTCGGCGCTGATGTTCCAGGTGGCGATGATCTTCTCGGGGGTGGGGACGTGCATGGTGACCTTCCAGTCGGCCGCGCCGGAGACCGAGACGTTGAGGTTGTACCGGTCGCTCCACTGCTGGCCGGCGGACAGGGTCGCGGTGCAACCGCCGCCGCTCCCGCCGCCGCTCCCGCCGCCGGTTCCGCCACCGCTCCCGCCGGTACCGCCGCCTGACCCGGTGCTGCCGAGGGTGATGTTGGAGCTGCCGCTGCTCTGGTAGCCCTCGGTGGCGAGGATCATGTAGTTGAAGCTGCCCAGGTTCATCCCGTGGCCGGCCCAGGCGTCGAAGTGGTTGCCGGTGGTGATGGTGCCGCTCGACCGCTTGTTCCGCCGGACGCTCCAGTACTGGTTGAAGGTCCGGGTGCCCTCGATGGAGGGGGCGTTGGTGCGGGTGGTCTCGTAGATGTCGTACGTGTCGCCGTCGGAGGTGACGGTGCCCTTGTAGGTTCCGGTGGGCCGGTAGCTGCCCCAGTCGTCGACGATGTAGTACTCGACCAGCGGGTTGGTGGTCCATCCGTACAGCGACAGGTAGGCGTTGCCGGACGGGTTGAAGCTGCCCGAGTAGTCGACGCTCCTGCGACCGCCGGTGCTCCAGCCCTTGCCGGCCACGAAGTTGCCGGTGTTGCTCCAACTGGTGCTGTAGTTGCCGCCGGACCCCAGGTTCATGGACACGGTGCCCTGGGAGTCGGTCCAGAAGGAGTAGTAGTACCCGTTGTTGTTGCCGGTCTGGTTCGAGGTGACGGCCGTGTCGGCGTTGGCGGCGCTCGGCACGATCAGCGCCGCCACGGCGGCGAGGACGAGGATCCAGCTTCTGCTGACGAGCAGCCACAGGCGGCTGCGCTGTTGGGCCATGAGTGCCTCCTGGAGAGGGGGGAGCGGATTGTTTCCGCGGTGTTTCCGCACGGCAGTTTTGAGCTGCCCACATCAACTGTCAATAGTTTCGGTACAAATTTCGAAAGCTTCGATATGGGCTGGGGTGCTCTGCATGGAGAGATGTGCAGGTCGGAGTGATGCTGGCGGAATCGCGGCCGAGGCATCGCGGAAGTGCTTTCGTACGCACCGCAATTCAAGATCGTAGAAATTCGAAAGTTGCGAAAATCTTTCGAGCCTGTTGGTCCCCGTGCTGTGCGACGCCTCGCCTGCCCCCGCGCCGGACACGCCCCCGCGGTTGCCGCCGGGTCGCCGCGCCTGATGTTCACGTCGATTCCACCGGGAGTGCACCGGTCGGGCGGGGATTGTCAGCGCCTCGTGTTCTCATGGAGAGGTGATCAAGAACAGTGAAACCATCGACGAGTTTCTGACCAGCCGCTCCACCGAGGTCGAGGAGGCCGTCCGCAAGGCGGCCGCGACCGAGATCATGCCGCGCTGGCGCGGCCTCACCGCCCACGAGGTGGACCAGAAGTCCGGACCGCACGACCTGGTGACGGACGCCGACCGCAAGGCGGAGGAGTACCTCACCGCGGTACTGGGCGCCCTGCTGCCCGGTTCGGTGGTGGTCGGCGAGGAGGCGGTGCACGCCGACCCCGCTTCCTACGGGGCGATTCAGGGCCCGGACCCGGTGTGGATCGTGGACCCGGTCGACGGCACCCGGCAGTTCGTGCGCGGAGAGGAGGGCTTCTGCACCCTCGTCGCGCTCGCCCTGGACGGCGTGGTGCGCGCCTCCTGGACCTACGCGCCCGCCCGCGACCTGCTCGCCACCGCGGTGCGGGGCCGCGGCGCCTTCCTCGACGGGCGGCGCCTGCACGCCGGGCCGCCCGCGGCCGGCCGGGACTGGGAGGTGGCCACCTCCCATCCCGACTTCACCACCGACCAGCAGAAGCGCGCACTCCTCGGGCTGAGTGCCGAGGGCATCGCACCCCGGCCGTGCGGCTCGGCCGGACTGGAGTACCTGGCGGTCGCGCGCGGCGAGCTGGAGGCCGTGGCGTTCTCCTGGGAGGCCGCCTGGGATCATGCGGCGGGGCTGCTGCTGGTCGAGGAGTCCGGTGGCGCCCACCTGACCGGCACCGGGGAGCCCTTCCGCATCACCGGCGGCAACACCCTGCCGTTCACCGCCGCGCGCGACGCGGCCACCGCGCGCCGGATCGCCGCGCTGCTGGCGGACGCCGGCTGAGCGCCCCGCCCGGTGCGCAGCACCGGATGCCACCCGCGCGGCGGGGCGGGCCGGGGCGCCGTCCTATGCTGACCCTTGCAGGTCGCCGACAGACGAAGGAGTCCGAAGGTGCCGTCGATGCTCGACGCGGTGGTGGTGGGTGCGGGGCCGAACGGACTGACCGCTGCCGTGGAGCTGGCGCGCCGCGGCTTCTCCGTCGCCCTCTTCGAGGCGCGGGAGACCGTGGGCGGCGGGGCCCGCACCGAGGAACTCACCCTCCCCGGCTTCCGCCACGACCCGTGCTCCGCCGCGCACCCCCTCGCCGTCAGCTCGCCGGCGTTCCGTGCGATGCCGCTGGACCGCTACGGCCTGCGGTGGCTGCATCCCGACCTGCCCATGGCGCACCCCTTCGCCGACGGGACCGCCGCCGTGCTGTCGCGCTCCGTCGCCGAGACGACCGCCTCCTTCGGCCCCCGGGACGCGGGCGCCTACCGCCGTCTGGTCGAGCCGTTCCTGCCGAGGTGGGACACGCTGGTGCGGGACTTCATGTCCCTGCCGTCGACCTCGCTGCCGCGCGACCCGGTCACCCTCGCCCGCTTCGGCCTGGCCGGGCTACCGCCGTCGACCTGGCTGATGCGCCGCTTCCGCGACGAGCGGGCCCGCACGCTGTTCGCCGGGCTCGTCGCGCACGCCATGGCCCCGCTCGGCGGATTCGCCACCGGTGCCGTCGGCCTGGTCTTCGCCCTCGCCGCGCACACCCGCGGCTGGCCCGTGCCCCGCGGCGGTTCGCAGGCCATCTCCGACGCGCTGGCCGCCTACCTGAAGGACCTCGGCGGCACCGTCCACACCGACTACGAGGTCAAGCGCCTGGACGACCTGCCCCCGGCGCGGGCATACGTCTTCGACACCTCGCCCACCGCCCTCGCCCGGATCGCCGGCCTCGGCCGGGCCTACGGCAACTACCGCTACGGGCCCGGCGCCTTCAAGATCGACTATGCCCTCGACGGGCCCGTGCCGTGGACCGCCCCCCGGGCCCGCACCGCCGGCACCGTGCAGATCGGCGCCGACAGCGCCGAGATCGGCGCCGCCCTGCGCGCCGCGTCCCGGGAGGGCCACGCACCGGACCGCCCCTTCATGATCACCGTTCAGCCCGGTGTGGTCGACCCGACCCGCGCCCCCGAGGGCAAGCACGTCTTCTGGGCCTACGGGCACGTCCCGCACGGCTGGACCGGCGACCTCACCGACGCCCTCGAACGCCAACTGGAACGGTACGCCCCCGGTTTCCGCGACCGGGTCCTGGCCCGCGCCGTCGCGGGGCCGCCCGAACTGGCCGCCCGCAACGCCAACTACGTCGGCGGGGACATCGCCACCGGAGCGGTCGACGGGCTCCAGGCCCTGCTGCGGCCCAGACCGTCCCTGTTCCCCTACGCCACCGCACACCCGGCCGTGTTCCTCTGCTCCTCCGCCACGCCGCCCGGGCCGGGAGTGCACGGCATGTCCGGGCACAATGCGGCGAAGGCGGTCTGGAGGAGGTTGCGCCGGTCATGACGGCTCTCACCATCGTCCGCGGCGACATCACCCGTCAGCAGGTCGACGCCCTCGTCAACGCGGCCAACTCCTCCCTCCTCGGTGGAGGCGGCGTGGACGGCGCCATCCACCGGCGCGGTGGTCCCGCGATCCTGGAGGAGTGCAGGGCGCTGCGCGCCTCCCGGTACGGCCGCGGCCTGCCCACCGGTCAGGCCGTCGCCACCACGGCGGGCGAACTGGACGCGCGCTGGGTGATCCACACCGTCGGCCCGGTCTGGCGGCCCGGCGGCGACCCCTCGCTCCTCGCCTCCTGCTACCGCGAGTCCCTGCGGGTGGCCGACGAACTGGGCGCGCGCACGGTGGCGTTCCCGGCCGTCTCCACCGGCGTCTACCGGTGGCCGATGCAGGATGCGGCGCGGATCGCGGTGGACACCGTGCGCGGCGTGCGGACGGCGGTCGAGGAGGTGCGGTTCGTGCTGTTCGACGACCGCGCCTACGAGGCCTTCGCCCTGCAACTCGGCTGACGGGGCTCCGGTGCCGGTCCGGGTGTCCACTTCTCGCCGTGCGCGCATCATCAGGAACACACAAACTCCGACAGGATGATTGCCCGGGATCTGCCGGAGTTCTAGGGTGACCCTGGTTCAGCAGGTGTCTTTTCGTTGATGGTTCGGCCATGAGGTCTCGACGTATGCGCCTCCGTTCGAAATATCAACAGCAATAAACAGGAACTGACCACGTCTCAGTCCGCGTCACGCACGGTCGTCACGAGGAAGGCCACGGTCATGTCGCACCCGCACCCGCACCCGCACCCGCACCCGCACCCGCACCCGCACCCGCACCCGCACCCGCACGGCTCCCGGCCCGCCCGCCCCGCCCCGCCGGCCCGCCCCCTCGTCAGCCGCCGCCGACTCCTGGAGTCCTCGGCGGCCGTACTGGGTGCGCTGGCCCTGGCCGGACCGCAGGGGACGGCCCTCGCGGCCGGTTCCGGCGCGGCCGGGCCGGAACGGCCGGAGTGGAACGGGCGGATGGATGTCTTCGAACGGGGCACCGAGCCCCCGCACACCACCCTCATGCCGTACGCGAGCACCGCGCAGGCCCTGGCCGCCGACCGCACCCGCTCTCCGTACCGGCTGAGCCTGGACGGGCGGTGGAGGTTCGCCCACGCCGACCGCCCCGACGACCGGGACCCAGACTTCCACCGCACCGACCTCGACGACCGGCACTGGGACACCATCCCCGTCCCCGCGGTCTGGCAGCAGCACGGGTACGACAGACCCGTCTACGTGAACATCACCTATCCGTACTGGGGTGCCAACGGCCTGGGCGAGGAGCCGCAGCCGCCGGCCGCGCCGACCCGCTTCAACCCGGTCGGCCAGTACCGGCGCACCTTCACCGTCCCCGCGCACTGGGCGGACCGGCGGACCTTCCTGCACTTCGAAGGCGTCAAGTCGGCCCACTACGTGTGGATCAACGGCATCCTGGTCGGCTACCACGAGGACTCCTACACCCCCGCCGAGTACGACGTCACCGACCACCTCCGCCCCGGCACCAACCAGATCGCGGTGGAGGTCTACCGCTACTCCGACGGGGACTGGCTGGAGGACCAGGACATGATCAGGCTGAGCGGCATCTTCCGCTCCGTCTACCTGTACTCCACCCCCGCGGTGCACCTGCGCGACTTCACCCTGCGCACCCCGCTCGGCCACGACTGCACCACCGCCGCGCTGGACGTCGCCGCGAGCATCCGCGCCTACGGAGCCGACGCCTCGGGCCGGTACACGGTGGAGGCCATGCTGTACGACGCCGCAGGGCACCCCGTCTGGACACGTCCGCTGCAGCAGCCGGCCGACCTCGGGTCCGTCCCCGCCGGCCGGGACGTCACCGTGCGGTCGGCGAAGGACGTGCCCGCACCGCGGCTGTGGTCCGCCGAGCACCCCTACCTCTACACCGCCGTCCTCCGGCTCCGCGACCCCGCCGGGAAGGTCACCGAGGTCCTCTCGCACCGTGTCGGCCTGCGCGAGTTCGCGCTGAAGGACGGCCTGATGCGGATCAACGGCAAACCGGTCTCGCTGCGCGGGACCAACCGCCACGAGATGCACCCCGACCGCGGTACCGCCCTCACCCGGGGCGACCTCGCCGAGGACATCGCCGCCGTCAAGCGGATGAACATCAACTCCGTCCGCACCTCGCACTACCCGAACAACCCGCACTGGCTCGAACTCGCCGACGAGTACGGCCTGTACCTCGTCGACGAGACCAACCTCGAGACCCACGGGATCCGCGGCGAGTACCCCGGCGACCACCCCGAGTGGAGCGCCGCCTGCGTCGCCCGCGCCCGGAACATGGTCCACCGCGACAAGAACCACGCCTCGGTCGTCATCTGGTCCCTCGGCAACGAGGCCGGCGGCGGCAGCACCTTCACCGCCATGCACGACTGGATCCGCTCCCACGACCCGACCCGCGTCATCCAGTACGAGGGCGACGACCGGCCCGGCATCAGCGACATCCGCTCCCACATGTACGACAGCCCGGACCGGGTGGAGGCCCGGGCCCGCGACACCGACGACACCAGGCCGTACGTGATGATCGAGTACGCGCACGCCATGGGCAACTCCAACGGCAACCTCAAGGAGTACTGGGACGTCGTCCGCCGCCACGACGTGCTCCAGGGCGGCTGGATCTGGGACTTCGCCGACCAGGCGCTCAGCCGGCCCACTCCGCGGCGCACCCTCCTGGCGGAGACCGGGCCCGTTCGGCTGCGCGGTGAACTCCTGGACCCGTCCGCCTCCTTCGACCGCGCCTCGGGCGTCTCGGGCGCCACGGTGTTCGCCCGCGACGACCGCCTCGACCTGACCGGCTCCCTCACCCTGGAAGCCTGGTTCACCCCGCACGTGACGGGCTACCACCAGCCGATCCTGGCCAAGGGGGACACCCAGTACGCCCTGAAGCAGACCGGCGACAGGCTGGAGTTCTTCATCCACGGCGACGGCCGGTGGATCGCCGCGAGCTGGGCCCTGCCGGACGACTGGACCGGCACCGAGCACCATGTGGCGGGCACCTTCGACGCGGACGCCGGCACCCTCACCCTCCACGTCGACGGCGCCGTGCGGGCCACCCGCAGCACCGGCCGGCGCCCCGACAGCAACACCGCACCGCTGTCGCTCGCCACCGACGCGGACAACCCCACCCGCCTGCTCAGCGGCACGGTCCGGCGCGCCCGGGTCTACGCCCGCGCGCTGGGCGCCGCCGAACTCGCCGCCGGCGGCCGCGGGCCCGGCGACGACGGGGTCCGGTTCTGGTTCGACGCCGCCACCGTCGGTGTCACCGAGCGGCGGCCGCGGGCGAAGACCTTCCTCGCGTACGGCGGCGACTGGGGCGACAACCCCGACGACGGGAACTTCTGCGCCAACGGCATCCTCACCGCGGACCGCCGCCACACCGGCAAGGCCGCCGAGGTCAAACGGATCTACCAGGCCGTCGACGCGGCCCCCGCCGGGGACGACCCCCGCACCCTCACCCTCACCAACGAGTACCTCTTCACCGACCTGCGCGAACTCGACGCGAGGTGGACGCTGCTCGCCGACGGCGCCACCGTCGCACAGGGCCGCCTGACCCGTGCCCAGCTCGACGTACCGCCGCTGACCGCGAAGGACGTCCGGGTGCCGTTCCCGCTGCCCGACGACCCGGCACCCGGCACCGAGTACTTCCTCGACCTGTCCTTCACCACCCGCGAGGACACGCCCTGGGCCGAGGCCGGCTTCGAGGTGGCCCGGCAGCAGTTCCCGGTCGACGCGGGCGGTCCCGCCGTGACACCGGTCCCCCTGGAGAGCGTCCCCGCCCTGCGGTACGCGGACGGCGCCGGGGCCGTCACCGTCACCGGCGCGGACTTCTCCGTCACCGTCGACAAGCGCACCGGCGTCATCACCTCCTACGAGGCCCGCGGCGCCTGCCTGGTCACCTCCGGACCCGCGCCGAACTTCTGGCGCGCCCCCACCGACAACGACCACGGCAACGGACAGCACACCCGCAACCGGACCTGGCGGGACGCCGGCGCCCGCCGGGCGGTCACCGGCGTGCGGGTCCGCGCGGCGGGGGACCGGGCCGTGCGGATCGAGGTCGCGGGCACCCTGCCCACCACCGTCGAGTCGTCCTGGACCACCGTCTACACCGTGTTCGGGAACGGCGAGGTCAAGGTGGACAACACCCTGCACCCGGGCGCGGCGACCCTGCCGTACATCCCCGAGGTCGGCACCCTGCTCCTGCTGCCGGCCCGCCTGGAGCACCTGCACTACTACGGCCGCGGCCCCGAGGAGAACTACTGGGACCGGCACGACGGCACCGACGTCGGACGCCACTCCGGCAAGGTCACCGACCAGGGGACCCCGTACATCCGCCCGCAGGAGAACGGCAACCGCACCGAGGTGCGCTGGGCCGCGCTGACCGACGGACACGGGGCGGGCCTGCTCGTCGCGGGGGAGCCGCTGGTCGAGGTCAACGCCTCGCACTTCACCCCCGAGGACCTGTCCTGCGGCGCCCGCCACGCCTACCAGCTCACCCCGCGGGAGGAGGTCGTGCTGCGGGTCAACCTGCGGCAGATGGGCGTCGGCGGCGACAACAGCTGGGGCGCGCACACCCACGACGCGTACAAACTGTTCGCCGACCGGGACTACTCGTACACGTACCGGCTGCGGCCTCTCACCGACGTCGGCGAGGCACCGGCCGCCGCGAGGCGGCCCACCGCCGACCCGTTCTCCGCGTAGCGCGGGCCCCTCCTCCGGCCGGCGGCCGCCGGCACCGCGCACCGACACCGGCAGCCGCCTGCCGCACCACGGTGCCGGACCGCCCCGAGGTGCCGGACCGCCCCGAGGTGCCGGACCGCCCCGCGGCGCCGGACCGCCCCGCCGGGCGGGGGCGTCCGGGGAACCGGCCCGGCGGGGCTCTCGGGGTGCCCGCCGCCGCTCCGAGGGACCAAAGTCACAGCGGCCCGGCGGGCATGATCGGCGATCGGTGTGGCGAGGAGCGGTACGGGGCGAAAGAATCCCGTGGTACCGAACCTCATCGAAAAGGAACTCCTCATGGTCGAGCAGGACGAGCGCTTCGACGTCGTGGTCCTCGGCGCGGGCCCCGGCGGCTACGTCGCCGCCATCCGCGCCGCCCAGCTGGGCAAACGCGTCGCCGTGGTGGAGGAGAAGTACTGGGGCGGCGTCTGCCTGAACGTGGGCTGCATCCCCACCAAGGCCCTGCTGCGCAACGCCGAGCTGGCGCACATCGTCACCCGCGAGGCCAAGACCTTCGGCATCAAGGTCGACGGGGAGGTCTCCTTCGACTACGGCGAGGCCTTCCGCCGCAGCCGCCGGGTCGCGGACGGCCGCGTCAAGGGCGTCCACTACCTGATGAAGAAGAACAAGATCTCCGAGTTCGACGGCCGCGGCACCTTCCTCGACCCGCACACCATCGAGGTGGCCGGATACGACGGCTCGAAGCGCACCATCGGCTTCGACCAGTGCATCATCGCCACCGGCGCCACCCCGAAGCTGCTGCCCGGCACCAAGCGCAGCGCCCGGGTGGTGACCTACGAGGAGCAGATCCTCGCCGACGACCTGCCCCGTTCGATCGTCATCGCGGGCGCCGGAGCGATCGGCATCGAGTTCGCCTACGTGCTGCACAACTACGGCGTGAAGGTCACCGTCGTCGAGTTCCTGGACCGGGTCGCCCCGCTGGAGGACGCCGACGTCTCGGCGGAGCTGGCCAAGCAGTACCGCAAGCTCGGCATCGACGTGCTCACCTCCACCCGCGTCGACTCCATCGACGAGTCCGGACCCCAGGTCCGCGTCACCGTCACCGCCAAGGACGGCTCCCAGCAGGTGCTGGAGGCCGACAAGGTGCTGCAGGCCATCGGCTTCGCCCCGAACGTCGCCGGGTACGGCCTGGAGAAGACCGGCGTGCAGGTCACCGAGCGCGGCGCCATCGACGTCGACGCCCGCTGCCGCACCTCCGTGCCGCACATCTACGCCATCGGCGACGTCACCGCCAAGCTGATGCTGGCGCACGCCGCGGAGGCCATGGGCGTGGTCGCCGCCGAGACGCTCGCCGGCGCGGAGACCATGGAACTGGACTACGCGATGATCCCGCGGGCCACCTACTGCCAGCCGCAGATCGCCAGCTTCGGCTACACCGAGGCGCAGGCCCGGGAACTCGGCTACGACGTGAAGGTGGCGAAGTTCCCCTTCACCGCCAACGGCAAGGCACACGGCCTCGGCGACTCCACCGGCTTCGTCAAGCTCATCAGCGACGCCAAGTACGGCGAGCTGGTCGGCGGGCACCTGATCGGCCCGGACGTCACCGAACTGCTGCCGGAACTGACCCTGGCGCAGCAGTGGGACCTCACCGTCCACGAGGTCGCACGCAACGTCCACGCCCACCCGACGCTGGGCGAGGCCGTCAAGGAAGCGGTCCACGGACTCGCCGGCCACATGATCAACTTCTAGCGGAGCGGCGCTTGCACCGGGGCCCGCCCAGGGCGGGCCCCGTCCGGCCCGGTGCACCGGCCACCCGCCCGCGATCCGGGTCGTCGCAGACCACGCGAGGTCGATGTCGTTTTCTCGCCAGCCCGGCGCTGACGCGCGCGCCATGCTGGACCCATGCGGAACGCCATGCACACCGACCGGGAGCGCTGCCTGCGCGCCGTCCGGTCCAGGGACGCGCGCTTCGACGGCTGGTTCTACACCGCAGTGCTCACCACGCGCATCTACTGCCGGCCGAGCTGCCCGGTCGTCCCCCCGAAGCCCGGCAACACGGTCTTCTACCCCAGCGCGGCCGCCTGCCAGCAGGCCGGGTTCCGCGCCTGCAAGCGCTGCCGCCCGGACGCCAGCCCCGGATCACCCCAGTGGAACCGGCGAGCCGACCTCACCGCCCGCGCCATGCGCCTGATCACCGACGGGGTCGTCGACCGCGACGGCGTGGCGGGTCTCGCCGCCCGGCTCGGCTACAGCGCCCGCCAGGTGGAGCGCGAACTCCTCGCCGAGCTGGGCGCCGGTCCGCTCGCCCTCGCCCGCGCCCAGCGCGCCCAGACCGCCCGCCTGCTCATCGAGACGACCGCGCTGCCCATGGCGGACATCGCCTTCGCCGCCGGATTCGCCTCCGTGCGCACCTTCAACGACACCGTGCGGGAGGTCTTCGCCCTGTCGCCGAGCGGGCTGCGCGCCCGCGCGCCGCGGGACGCGGCCCCGCCCGGCGCCTCCGGCGCCCTCTCCCTGCGGCTGCCGTTCCGCGCACCGCTCCACCCGGACAACCTGTTCGGGCATCTCGCGGCCACCGCGGTGCCCGGGGTGGAGGAGTGGCGGGACGGCTCCTACCGGCGCACCCTGCGGCTGCCGTACGGGCACGGCATCGCCGCCCTCGCACCGACCCCCGACCACGTGGCCTGCCGCCTCCTCCTCGGCGACCTGCGCGACCTGCCCGTCGCGATCAGCCGCTGCCGCCGCCTGCTCGACCTGGACGCCGACCCGGTCGCAGTCGACGGGCAACTGCGCCGGGACCCGGAGCTCGCGCCGCTGGTCGACAGGGCCCCCGGACGACGGGTGCCGCGTACCGTCGACGAGGCGGAGTTCGCCGTCCGGGCCGTGCTGGGCCAGCAGGTCTCCACCGCCGCCGCCCGCACCCACGCCGCCCGCCTGGTCACCGCGCACGGGGACCCGGTCGACGATCCGGAGGGCGGCCTGAGCCACCTCTTCCCCACCCCGGAAGCACTCGCCGCGGCAGACCCCGAGGCGCTGGCGATGCCCCGCACCCGCCGCACCACGTTCACCACGCTCGTCACCCGTCTGGCGGAGCGCCGCCTCCACCTGGGCCCGGACTGCGACTGGGCGGACGCCCGCGCGCACCTGTTGTCGCTGCCCGGATTCGGCCCCTGGACGGTCGACGTCATCGCCATGCGCGCCCTCGGCGACCCCGACGCCTTCCTCGCCACCGACCTCGGGGTCCGCCGCGCCGCCCGCGGCCTCGGGCTGCCCTCCACGCCCGCGGCCCTCACCGCACGCGCGGCCGCCTGGCGCCCGTGGCGGGCCTACGCGGTCCAGTACCTGTGGGCCACCGACAGCCACCCGATCAACTCCCTCCCCGTTCCCTCCCCTTCCGAGGACGTGCACCGATGAAGCAGCACACCGTGATCGACAGCCCGTACGGCCCGCTCACCCTCGTCGCCGAGGACGGCCTGCTGTGCGGGCTGTACATGACCGAGCAGCGCCACCGCCCGCCGGAGGAGGCGTTCGGAACGCCCGACGCCGGTGCCGTCCCGTTCGCGGCCGCCGAGGAGCAGCTGGAGGCCTGGTTCGCCGGCGAGTTGAAGGAGTTCGACCTCGAACTCCGCCTGGACGGAACACCCTTCCAGCGCAGCGTCTGGCGTCAGCTGCAGCTCATCCCGTACGGCGAGACCCGCAGCTACGGCCAACTCGCCGACGCGCTCGGCAAACCCGGCGCCTCCCGCGCCGTGGGACTCGCCAACGGACGCAACCCGATCGGCATCATCGTGCCCTGCCACCGCGTCATCGGCGCCAACGGCAGCCTCACCGGATACGGCGGCGGCGTCGGCCGCAAGCAGCGGCTGCTGGACTTCGAGGCGCGGACCGCCCTGTTCTGACCGGACTCCCCGGGACCCGCGGCGCTGTCGCAGCCGCAGCCGCAGCCGCAGCCGTAGTCGCTGTCGCAGCCGCAGCCGTAGTCGCTGTCGCCGAGGGCGCAGGCGGAGGCGGACGACGCACGGCACCCCGGCGCTCCGGCGGGATGCCGCCCGGGTGCCGGGGCGCCGCGGCGCGGGTGCGTCAGTGCGCCAGGGAGATCCCGAAGGCGTCGCCGTCGCTGCCTGCGGACCATCCCAGGTCCTTCTCGGCCAGCGCGACCGCGGACTCCAGGGTGCCGGGCCTGACCTTGAGCACGGTGACCGTGCCCGCCGCGTTGCCGGGTGCTCCGACGAGCGGTTCGACGCGGCCGTTGCCGTCGGTGTCGAGGGCGCCGACGGTCCAGCCGAAGTGGTCGCCGACGGCGACGACGCCGGGAACGCCCGCGGTGTCCTGGTCGATCCACAGGGCGCCGCTGGAAGTGATGCCGGCCGTGTCGTGGCCGAACAGGACGAGCGCGGCACCGGAGCCGGTGGCGGAGCCGATGGCCTCGCTGCGCATGCCGACGATCAGGTCGTCGACGCCGTCGCCGTCGAAGTCGCCCGCGGCGAGCGAGCTGCCGAAGTAGTCCTCGGACTCGGGTCCGCCGGCGATGCCGGGGGTGTCCTGGTCGAACAGGTCCACGCGGTCGGTGGACAGGCCGTTGGCGTCGCCGTAGAAGACGGCCAGGCGTCCGGCCGCGCCGCGATCGCCGATCTCCTGGTCGGATACGCCGACGGCGACATCGAGATAGGGGTCGTCGTTGAAGTGGCCGAGGGCCAGGGCACTGCCCGCGAACTCGCCGATGCCGGCCACGTTTCCGGAGTCGATGTAGCCGCCCGCCGCCGGGGCGTCGGTGATGGGACCGTACATCACGTGCAGGGAGCCGCGGTCCGAGCTGCCGGTGATCTGCTCGCCGATGGTGGCGGAGACCAGGTCGCCGACGCCGTCGCCGTTGATGTCGCCGATGGCGACCTGCTCGCCGAAGCGGTCCTCGGGTTCCGGTCCGCCCGGGACGTTCGGGGTGCTCTGGTCGATCTGGACGGTGTCGGCGGCGCTGAGCCCGCTCGCCGAGCCGAACATCACCTTGATGGTGCCTGCGTTGGCCTTGCCGCCCGCCGAGTCCAGCGGCTGGCCGAGGGCGAGGTCGGCGTAGCCGTCGCCGTTGAGGTCGCCCGCGGCCAGGGAGTACGTGAAGATCTCGTCCCAGCCGACGGCACCCGGCATGCCCGCGGTGTCCTCGGTGAAGCTGTCGGTCCGGGAGTCGTAGATGCCGCCGGAGGAGCCGTAGTGCACCGTCAGCATGCCGGCGCCCTGCGTGTCGCCGATGGCCTCGATGGGGCTGGAGACGGCCAGGTCGGCGTAGCCGTCGTTGTTGAAGTCGGCGCTGGTGAAGTTCTGTCCGAAGCTGTCGCCGTCCTCGGCTGCGCCGGGGACCTGCGGGGACTGCTGGTCGATGCGCACGGACGTGCTCGCGGGGCCGCTGGAGGTGCCGTTCGCGATGATGACCGAGCCGGCGCCAGGGTGCCCGTTCACGGTGTTGCCGGGCAGGCCGACGGTGAGGTCGGGCAGGCCGTCGCCGTTGAAGTCGTAGGGCACCGCCGCACCGCCGGACCCGGAGGTGAGTGCGGCCGTCGTGATGACGGCCGTGCAGGCGAGCAGGGCGACCATCACGTGCCAGGCGCGGGGCCGGCGGCTGCGTACGGCAGGTGTGCCGGTGTCGGCGGTGTCGGCTTTCTCGGCCATGACTGCCCTTCACTTGTCCTTCGCTGCTGCGGAGTCGGCTCGACCGGGGGTGCCCGGACGCGGCTGGGTCCACCGGTGCCGGCCGTGCCGCGTGCGGTGCACGGGCCGTCCACAGGGGAGGACCACGGGCACTCCGCGTGGTGGACTGGGCGCGGCGCCTGCGGTCGATGACGCAGATTAGTCCTCCCCGCATCTCGAAACGATCACGACTGGGGTGCCGCAGCAGGGCCTGCCTCGAGTCCTCAAGGCCTCGCTTCTCCGTTGCTGGAACGGTGAGTTGGGCCTTCCGGACCGGTTCGCGCCGGCACTGCGGGCGGTTCCCGGAGCGTGATCTTGTTACCAATTCGTTGGCGTGCACATGGCTGAAAATGTCGCTGATCATCTAGTGTTTACGCCGCTCGGGTGTGTCGTGCCGTCAGGCGGGACGCGTCCGGCACCCCTGCTTCTGGCCGGTCGCCCGCGTACGGGCGACCGGCCTTGTGGTTTGAAGGAGTTCCGTGCCCAGCCGCTCCCGCCCCCGTTCCCTGACGGGCCTCCGGCACCGCCGTGCCGGGCGTCCGGCGCGCGTTGCCGCGCTCACGTCCGGCAGTGTGCTGCTGGCGCTGTGCGCGACCCTGCTGCCGTCGCCCGTGCTGACGTCGACGGCTAGGGCCGCCACCGCCCCCTGGGCGGACACGAAGGCGCCCGAGCAGCGCACCGGCAGCGCCGAGGGCCGCAAGCACGAGGTCGGAGCCGGGCGCACCGACGCGGGCGGCCGCAACTCCGCGGACCCCGGCGACCTGAAGACCGGCAAGGGCGCCCTGCCACTGCAGGACCCCGGACCGGGCTTCGTCCCCGTCGAGCCGAAGCCGAGGACGCCGAAGCTGCAACCGGCGCCGGCCGCGGAAACCGGGGACGAGGCCGGCTTCGACAGCCGCCGCAGCGTCGAACTCCCCGGCGAACGCACCGCCAACTCCAAGGAGTTCCAGAACCCGGACGGCACGCAGACCACCCGGGTCTACACCGATCCGGTGCACTACCAGGACTCCTCCGGCGCCTGGCAGGACATCGACACCTCGCTGGTGCCCGCGGACAAGGCCAAGGGCGCGGCCAAGGACACCGCGAAGGCCGGTGACCGGCTCGCCGCCGCCTCGGACGACACCGGACTGACCCTCGCCCGGCACGGCGACGACCGCAACCTGGCGGAACTGAAGGTCGACGACGGTCGGCACGCCGTGGGCTTCGGCCTCACCGGAGCCGGAGCCGCCGACGCCCGGGTGCACGACGACGCCGCCCACTACGAGGGCATCCGGCGCGACTCCGACGTGGTGCTGAAGGCGGCGCACGGCGCCGTCAAGGAGACCATCGTCCTCAAGTCCGCCGACGCCCCCCACACCTGGACGTTCCCCCTGGAACTGGGCGGACTGACCCCGTCCCTGGACGCGCACGGCGCCGTCCTGCTCAAGGACGCCGCCGGCAAGGCCCAGGCGGTCATCCCCAAGGGCTGGATGGAGGACTCCTCCCACGACCCGAAGACCGGCGGCCCCGCCCTCTCCGGCGACGTCGACTACCGCCTGGTCCACCACGGCGCCCAGTGGTCCCTGGAGGTCGACCTGGACGACACCTGGCTGAACGCCCCCGAGCGGGTCTTCCCGGTCAAGGTGGACCCCAGCGTCGACGACATCGACACCAACGGCGACTCCTTCGTCCAGGACGACTGGCCGGACAGCAACTTCGCCGGTGACGACGAGTTGAAGATCGGCAGCTACGACGCCGGCGGCAGCCGTGCCATCAGCTACATGCGCTTCGACAACGTCACCAGCCAGCTGAAGAACCGCTACATCCTCAACGCCGACCTCGGCCTCTACAACGTCTGGTCCTCCAGCTGCACCGCGCAGAAGATGACCGTCAACCGGGTCGGCGGCTCGTGGAGTTCGACCACGGTCACCTGGAACAACCGGCCGCCGAGCGCCAGCAACGTGATCGCCTCCGACTCCTTCGCCTACGGCACCGACTGCGGCGGCTCGAAGTACCGCGTCATCAAGCTCGGCCAGAACGGCACCGACCTGGTCCAGGGCTGGGTCGACGGATCCATCACCAACAACGGACTGGCGATCTGGGCCGACTTCACCACCTCCGGCCCGTGGAAGCGCTTCGGCAGCGCCAACTCGACCAACAAGCCCTACCTGGCCATCACCCACACCGGCTACGGCGCCCAGTACACCGTCGGCTCGCAGACCGCCCCGGTGACCGGCGGCCAGAGCGGTGAGGTCTCCGTCAACGTCAAGAACCTCGGCGACTTCACCTGGGAGCCGCTCGGCTGGAACGAGGTACGCCTCGGCGCCCGGGTGCGCGACTACAGCACCGGCGCCCTGATGAACCAGGTGGCCTT
Source organism: Streptomyces sp. MS06 (assembly GCF_047200655.1). Lineage (NCBI taxonomy): Bacteria > Bacillati > Actinomycetota > Actinomycetes > Kitasatosporales > Streptomycetaceae > Streptomyces > Streptomyces sp. MS06. The sequence goes on along the minus strand of NZ_JBJZOJ010000001.1, from coordinate 78,650 downwards.
CACCCGCCTCAACGAGCGCCTCACCCCCGGCGACGACGCCACCCTCAACGCCCGCATACCCGCGCTGCCACCGGGCAAGTACAAAATCAACTTCGACGTGCAGCGGCTGCGGGACCAGAAGTGGTTCTCCAGTGAACAGGTGACCCCGTACACCGCCGTCGTCACCTCGGTCGACGTCGGCCCGCACATCGCCGCCATCTACCCCCGCCCCGGCGGCCAGGTCGGCAGCCTCACCCCGGCGCTCTTCATGGACGCCCAGAGCATCGACAACTACCCGGCCGGCGCCGCCATCGACCACTGGTTCGAGGTGTGCGAGGGCACCACCTCCGCCCCGGTCAACTGCTTCAACTCCGACTGGCAGAGCCGCCGCACCTGGAACGTCCCGGCCGGCAAGCTGACCTGGGGCAAGCAGTACGTCTGGCGGGTCAAGGCCCGCGAGAACGGCCTGTCCAGCCCCCTCACCCCCTACTACACGTTCACCACGGCGGTCGAGCAGCCCGCGATCACCTCCCACCTCGGCGGACAGGGCCTGAACGGCACCGGTCACGAGGTCGATCCCGGCATCGGCAACTACACCACCACCGACACCGACGCCACCGTGGCGACCGTCGGCCCCGGCCTGACCGTCACCCGCACCTACAACAGCCGCGACCCGCGCTCCGACAACGCCTTCGGCGCCGGCTGGTCCACCCGCTACGACATGCGGATCGAGCCCGACGACGACGGCACCGGCAACGTGGTGGCCACCCTGCCCTCCGGCCGCCAGGTCCGCTTCGGCAGGAACCCCGACGGCAGCTACGCGCCCCCGTACGGCAGCTTCTCCACCCTCACCGCCGTCACCGGCGGCGGCTGGAAGCTCACCGACAAGGAGCAGACCGGCTACGTCTTCGACGACGGCGGGCGCATCACCGGTGTCACCGACTTCCGCGGCCGCGCCGAGACCTTCGCCTACAACGCGTCGGACGAGCTGACCACCGTCACCGCGACCGGTGGCCGGGCACTGCACCTGACCTGGTCGGGCGGGCACGTCGCGACCGTCACCACCGACGCCCCCGAGGCCGGCGCCGACCCGCTGACCTGGACCTACAGCTACTCCGGCGACAAGCTGACCGGGGTCTGCGGTCCCGAGGACGCCGCCGGCTCCTGCACCGCGTACACCTACGGCACCGGCTCGCACGCCCGGACCGTCGTCCAGGACGCCGGACCGCTGGCCTACTGGCGCCTCGACGAGGAGCCCGGCTCGACCAAGGCCTCCGGCGACCTGCTGCCCGGCGGCACCGACCACACCGCCACCTACCGCGACGTAGCGCTCGGCACCGACGGCGCCCTGACCGGCAGTACCGACACGGCCGCCACCTTCAACGGCACCACGTCCTCGCTGCAACTGCCCAACCAGCAGTTCACCGACAGCCCGTTCCTGACCGTCGAGATGTGGTTCCGCACCAGCACCTCCGGCGTCCTCGCCACGCTGCAGAACAGCGCCCTGGACACCACGCCGTCGCAGTACAGCCCGTTCCTGAGCGTCGACGGCGACGGGAAGCTGCGCGGGCAGTTCTACACGTCCGAGTACACCGGTACGAAGCCGATCGTGTCCGCGCAGGCCGTCACCGACGGTGCCTGGCACCACGTCGCCCTGACCGGCGCGGGCAGCACACAGACCCTGTACCTGGACGGCGCCGAGGTGGGCAGCCTGTCCGGCACCGTCGAGATGCGCGACGGCCAGCAGGTCTTCGTCGGCGCCGGCTACGCCAACCAGGGCTGGTCGGGCCTGTCCAGCGGCACCCACTACTTCACCGGCGACATCGACGAGGTCGCCGTGTACACCCGCCCGCTGGGCGCGCAGACGATCGCCGAGCACCACGCGGCCGGTTCCGCGGCCCAGCAGCTCACCGAGGTGACGCTGCCCAGCGGCCGCACGCACTCCCAGGTCGCCTACGACACCCAGCACGACCGGGTGTCCTCCTACACCGACGGCGACGGCGGCACGTACCAGGTCTCCGACTATCGGCGGACCGGCACCGAGGCCCGGCCGGCCACCGACGACCAGCCCGCCGTTGCCGCGAAGACCACCGCCACCGTCACGGTCACCGACCCCGACGACCGCGAGTCGAGCTACACCTACGACCCGCTGCAGGGCTACCGGCTGATCTCGCAGACCGACGCGGCCGGCCACACCGGCACCTTCGACTACGACACCGGCGGCTTCATGGCCGCCACCACCGGACCCGACGGCACCGTCACCCGCCTCGGCCACGACGAGCGCGGCAACAAGGTCTCGCAGACCACCTGCCGTGACACCGCCGACGAGAACACCTGCCACACCACCTACTACAGCTACTACCTCGACGCCTCCGACCCGCTGGACCCGCGCAACGACCAGCTGACCGCCGAGCGGGACGCCCGCAGCGCGAGCGCCACCGACGACACGTACAAGACGTCCTACGGCTACGACGCCTACGGCGACCGGACCTCCACCACCACCCCGGCCACCCCGGACTTCCCGTCCGGCCGCACCGAGACCCACACCTACACCGACGGCACCGAGGCGGCGGTCGGCGGCGGCACCGTCCCGGCGGGCCTGCTGTCCACCACGACGGACGCCCGCGGCGGCACCACCACCCGCGCCTACACCGCGGCCGGCGACCTGGCGTCGCTGACCGACCCGGCCGGCCTGGTCACCGAGTACGCCTACGACGCGCTCGGCCGCGAGACCGGCAGCACCGTCGTCTCCGACGCCCACCCGAACGGCGTCACCACGACCACCGCCTACGACGGCGAGTCCCGCCCGACCACCGTCACCGGGGCCGCCACCACCAACGCGGTCACCGGCGAGCAGCACCAGGCGAAGACCACCTACACCTACGACGCCGACGGCAACCAGCTCACCGAGGCCGTCGCGGACACCGCGGGCGGCGACGCCACCCGCACCACCGCGTACACCTACGACGCGCACGGCCGGGTCGCCACCGTCACCGACCCCGAAGGACGCACCGAGGCCTACGGCTACGACGCCTACGGCCACCGCACCAGCCGCTCCATGGCCGGCGCCTACAGCTACCGGTCGACCTACACCGCGCTCGGGAAGCTCGCCACCCGCACCCTGGAGGACTACACCGGCGACCCGAACGACCCGTCGGCCGCCACCGACCTCGTCCTCGACTCCTACGCCTACGACCCGGCCGGCCGCCTCGCCGAGCACACCGACGCGATGGGCCGCACCACCCGGTACACCTACTACGACGACGGCTTGCAGGCGAAGGAGATCCTCTCCGGCTTCCACGACCCGGACGGCTCCACCCGCGACCTGGTGCTGAGCGAGCGCACCTACGACGCCGCCGGCCACCTCACCGAGGAGACCACCGGCAACGGCAAGGTCACCACCGCCTACGAGGTGGACGCCGCCGGCCGCACCACCGCCCAGGTCCTCGACCCCGACGGCCTGGCCCGCCGTGTCGCCTACACCTACGACGCCGGCGGCGCGATCACCGGGGAGACCCGCACCGGCGCGGGCGGCACCCGCACCGAGAAGGTCACCTACCAGCGCGACGTCACCGGTGCCATGACCCGGCGGACCGTGGAGAACGGCACCGACGACCTGGTCACCACCCGCGTCGTCGACGACCGCGGACTGACCGTGTCGGAGACCTCCCCGCGCGGCAACGCCACCGGGGCGAACGCCGCCGACCACACCACCGACTACACCTACGACGCGTTCGGCCGCCTGGTCGAGACGCAGTCCGCGCCGGTGACCGTCGAGACGCAGCAGTCCTCCGCGACCGCCCGCCCGACCCGCACCGTCGGCTACAACACCTTCGGCGAGGCCGTCGACAGCCGCGGCCCCGACGGCACGGTCGTCCACACCGACCTGGACGGGCTGGGCCGCCAGGTCGCCACCACGCTGCCCGACTACACCCCGCCGGGCGCCTCCGCCCCGCTGACCGCGCAGATCACCCGCACCTACGACGCCAAGGGCGACCTGGCCGCGGAGACTGACGCCCTCGGCCACACCACCACCTACACCTACGACCAGCTCGGCAACCTCGCCAAGGCGACCGCCCCGGCCCCGACCGACGGCGCGTCCGCCCCGGTGTCGACGTTCACCCACGACCTGCTGGGCGAGCAACTGTCGGCCACCGACCCGAACGGCGCCCGCACCGAGGCCACCTACGACGACCTGGGCCGCCCGGTCACCCGCACCCGGATCGAACGGCAGCCCGCACCGGGCGCGTTCACCACGAAGCTCGCCTACGACGACGCCGGCAACCAGGTCTCGGTGACCAGCCCGACCGGCCTGGCAGCCACCAGCACCTACAACGCGGCCGGAGACCCGCTCACCACCACCGACGCCGCGGGCGGCGTGACCACCCGCACCTACGGCCCGACCGGCCTGCCCGCGTCGGTGACCGTCCCGCAGGGCCGAACCACCCGCACCACCTACGACCTCGCCGGCCGGGCCACCGCGACCACCGACGAGGACGGCACCGGCACCACCCTGCGCGTCACCTCCTCCACCTACGACGCCGACGGCAACGCGGTCGCGGTCACCGACGCGCTCGGCCACACCACGACCCGGACCTTCGACGCCCTCGGCCACCTCACCGGGCTCGTCGAACCCGTCGACGCCGACACCTCCATCACCAGCACCTTCGGCTACGACGCCGACGGCAACCGCACCCGGTTCACCGACGGCCGCGGCAACACCACCTGGTACACGTTCACCAGCCACGGCAAGCCCGAATCCGTCGTCGAACCGGCCACGGCCACCTACCCGGCCGCCGCGGACCGCACCTGGACCACGGTGTACGACGCGGCCGACCGGCCGGTGCAGGAGATCCAGCCCGGCGGCGTGACCCAGCAGCGCACCTACGACGCGCTCGGCCGGATCACCCGGGCCACCGGCTCCGGCGCCGAGGCGTCCACCACCGCCGACACCTTCGGCTACGACGCCGTCGGCCGCGTCACCTCGGTGAGCGCACCGGGCGGCACCGACACCTTCGCCTACGACGACCGCGGCGACCTGCTGTCCTCGGGCGGCCCGTCGGGCAGCGCGACCTTCGCCTACGACGAGGAGGGCCGCCTCACCGGCCGCACCGACGCCGCCGGCCAGGCCACCTTCGGCTACGGCAGCGCGGGCCGGCTCACCTCGGCGGCCGATCCGCTGACCGGCACGACGCAGACGTACGGCTACGACACCGCCTCCCGGCTCACCTCGGTCCAGTACGGCGGCAGCGGCGCCACCCGCACCCTCGCCTACGACCCGCTGGACCGGCTGACCTCCGACACCCTCAAGGCACCGGGCGGCACCACCACCGCCTCCGTGACCTACGGCTACGACGCGGACTCCCGCCTCACCTCCAAGTCGGCCACCGGCACCGCCGGTTCCGGCAGCCAGAGCTACGGCTACGACCGGGCGGGCCGCCTGACCAGCTGGACCGGCGTCAACGGCAACGTCACCGACTACACCTGGGACGCCGCCGGCAACCGCACCTCCGCCGGCACCGGCACCGCCACCTACGACGCCCGCAACCGCCTCGTCAGCGCCGGGAACACCACCTACACCTACTCGGCCCGCGGCACCCGCACCGGCAGCACCGACGGCAGCACCAGCCACACCGCCGCCTTCGACGCCCTCGGCCGGATGACCACCGCGGACGGCACGACCTACGCCTACGACGCGCTCGGCCGCCTGGTGAAGCAGGGCAGCCAGACCCTCACCTACGCCGACCAGTCCAACAACCTGGTCGCCGGAGGCGGGCAACTGGTCCTGCGCAGCCCCGACGGCGAGGCCCTGGCCTCCGCCGCCACCGACGGCACCGGCGCCGCCGCCGTCCTGTCCGACCAGCACGGCGACGTCACCGGCACCTTCGACCCGACCTCGGGCACCCTCGCCGGCTCCACCGGCTACTCGCCCTTCGGCAAGGTCACCGACCAGTCCGGCACCCAGGGCACCCTCGGCTACCAGGGCGAGTACACCGACCCGGACACCGGCCAGGTCGACATGCACGCCCGCTGGTACGACCCGGAGACCGGGGGCTTCTCCGCCCGCGACTCCTGGACCCTGAGCCCGGTCCCGTCCGGCAACGCCAACCGCTACGCCTACGGCGCCGGCAACCCGCTCACCACGACCGACCCGAGCGGTCACTGCTTCGGCCTGTGCGTGCTCGGCGGCATCGCCCTCGGCGAGGCCCTGGTCGACCTGGGCGTGGCCACCACCGTGGCCACCGTGGTCGGCGGCGGAGCGAAGTGGACGGCCGACCACTGGGACTCGTGGACGTCCTCCGGCTCGTCCTCCAGCTCCAGCAGCGCCGCCACCTCGTCGAGCGGACTGTCGTCGTGGAGTTCGTCCATCTCGCAGTCGGCGAAGGCCGCGGCCGCGGCGATGGCGGCGTACGCGACGTCCCTGCTGGACTCCCCGTCGACCACCACCGACTCCTCCGACACCTGCCACAGGAGGTGCTCGGGGCGCGGCAACGGCAAGCCTAAGGGCCGCCCGAAGGGCGACCCCGACGGCGATCCGAACGGTGACCCCGGGCGCGGCCCGCAGCGGCCCCGAGGCCCGATCAAGCCCCCGCCGCCCCCGCCGCCGCCGTGGGCCCTGCTCATCAAGCTCGCCCTGCAGAGCGTCGCCGCCCGACCGACCACGGACCCGGACGCGGACACCGAGCACAAGCGGTTCGTCGACGACGCGTTCACCAGGGCGCAGAAGGACCTGCACCTCACCCCCGAGCAGCTGAAGAAGTACTTCAAGTACAACCCCGACGGCGACACCGACCTCGACCCGCGCAACGCCCCGTCGCCGCAGCCCAGCACCCCGCCCGGCAGCGGCAACGGCTCCGACGACGACCCGTGCTCGCGTCCGAAGTCGGAGCGGTTCCACTACCAGCCGATGGTCAACAACCGTCCGCAGGGGGCGGTCGCGGTCATCTGCCCGAGCGACCTGAAGAAGCCGAACCAGGGGCGTGACGACGGCGGCAACCCGTACGTCGCGGGCTTCCCCGACCCCAACCCGAAGGACAGCGACGACCTGTACATCTACAACCGGACGCACATCATCGCGGACCGGTTCGGAGGCGACTGGATCTCGGAGAACCTCTTCACCGGCTATCGCCTCATGAACACCAGTGGCATGAAGCGATGCGAGAACAGGATCGCCAAGCAGCTCCGCGCTGGCCGAGCGGTCCTCTACTCGGGACAGCTGAGCTATCCGAACACCACGACGCCGCAGCCGGACGCGATTCAGATGACGGCCATGACGAAGAACGGAGTACTGTTCAACACCTCCGTCGCGAATCAGCAGAGGAAGGGCCACTCATGTTGAGCCGTCTCAGCGAACTCGAGCGCGTCCTGCCCGGACTGCGGGCCGCACGGCCCGCCGAGCGCAGGCACATCGACTGGTCGGCATACGCGGAGGCGCTGGGCACGGATGTACCCGGTGACTTCAAGGAGCTGAGCGAGGCCTACCCGACGATCGAGGTCGCTGGGTTCCTGCTCGTCGGCACCGCGAAGCCGGGGCAGGAGGCCCGGTCGGCCACCAGCAAGCTGCGCGGTCTGGACGTGCTGGAGGATCTGGCGGAGGACGACATGGCTCACGGCTATGTGCCCTACCCGCAGCCCGGCGGCCTGCTCCATTGCGCGGAGACGAGTTCCGGAGACATCTTCTACTGGCGCACGGGCGGTCCGGATCCGGATGCCTGGCCGGTGGTCGTGAGTACGCGGAACGACGACTGGTGGGAGCACAAGGACGGCCTGGTGTCCTTGTTGGCCGGGCTGATCTCGGGAGAGGTGCAGCCCTGGGGGCTGCCCGATCCCTTCCCCGGTGGCGACTCGGACGTCAGGGTCGGCTGATCGAGCAGGCGGCGGGCCACGGACGACGGTCCGTAGCCCGCAGCGGCTCGGTCGGCGGTGCTGCCGGCATGCGCTTCCGTACTGCATGTGCATGTGCATGTGCATGTGCATGTGCGGGTGCGGGTGCGGGTGCGGGCCGGACGCCGGGAGCGACGACGTGTCGCGTCCCCGCACTTTCCACCGGCATCAACATGACGGCTGTTTCCGATACCGATGGAGTTCTGTTCAGTGGGGTGTTCGTGAAGAACGCCCCGGGAGACCAGGTGACGTGCTGATGTTGAGCCGGCTGGAAGAGGTACTTCCCGCCCTGCGCGAGTACCGATCGGCCGATGTGAATCCCGTGGACTGGGATTTCATCGAGCGCGAGGTGGGTTGCAGGTTCCCGGCGGACTTCGTTGAGATGTCCAGGGCCTACCCGTCGTTCGTTCTGGACGACTTCCTCTCCGTCCACGTTCCCGAGCCGGGACGGGAGCGGAATTTCGTGGCCGGTGTGCGGCAGATGCTGGGAACGTTGAGGAACCTGCGTGACGCGGATATGGCGCACGGATACGTCCCCTTTCCGGAGCCCGGGGGACTGGTGCCCTGGGGAGACTCCTGCGACGGGGACGACTTCTACTGGCGCACGGTCGGCGACAGCCCGGACGACTGGACCGTCCTCGTGGCGGGCCGCAACGACGACTGGTGCGAGTTCCGCGGCACGTTGACGGAATACCTGGCGGGTCTGGTGTCCGGCACCGTACCGCCCGACGGGCTGCCCCCGGACTTCCCCGGTGACGCGCCCACTGTGTCCTGCGACTACTGAGGCGCCAGCACGGCGCGTCCCCACTTCTGCGGGACGCGCCGTGTCGTCGTGTCAGGGCGCGAGGGCTGTGACGCCGTCGTCGTGTACGTCGATCAGGCCCCAGGGGGCGAGCGTGCCGTCCGCCAGGTCGGCGAGGAACTGCACCGCTCCGCCTGCGTACTGCCACCACGGGTGGTCCCTGGGGGCGACGACGACGGGCCAGTCGTCCGGTGCGTCCCCCGTCGTGGACCAGAGGAACAGGTCTCCCTGTTCGGAGTCGGCCCAGGGCAGCAGCCCTCCGGGAGCGGGGTGCGGCGGCAGGCCCATCGACATGTCCTCCTCCCACCAGTCCCGGACGATGTCCAGCAGTTCCTCGGTGTCGGGCAGCGGTTGCCCGTCGCCCGGTGCCGGCAGGCCCACCCGCAGGTAGCCACCGCTGGACGCGAACGAGGGGTAGGCTTCGGCGAGGAGTTTGTAGTCGCCGGGCAACGGTGTTCCCAGAGCGCTCTCCGCCCGCGCCCAGTCGATGACGGCAGGCCGCGTCCTGCGCAGTGCGGTCAGTGTCGGTACCGCTTCCTCGAGCCGGCGCAGCGATTCGGCCGGCTGCGTGATCCTCTGCTCGGGGTTCTGCGCCCCCATGGTGGCCAGCATGGCGGACAGTCTGCCACCCTGCGTGCCTCGCCCCGACGGGCGTGAGGCGTCGCCGTCAGACACGTGTGTCGCGAGCAGAGCAGACTGGGAAAGGGGCACTGATGTTGAGCCGTGTCAGGGAACTCGAGCGAGTTCTGCCCGCGCTGCGGGCCGCGCGGCCCGTGCGGGACCGGGAGATCGACTGGTCGGCGTACGCCGAGGCGCTCGGTACGGATGTACCCCGTGATTTCAAGGAGCTGAGCGAGGCCTACCCGACGATCGAGATCGATGGGTTCCTGCTGGTCAACACGGTGACGCCGGGAGAGGAAGCCGAGTCGGCAGCGGTCGCGATAGGTGCGGCGGACGCTCTGGAGAGCCTGGCCGAGGACGACATGGCCCACAGATATGTGCCGTATCCGCAGCCAGGGGGCTGCTCTGCTGTGCGGATTCGAGTTCCGGTGACACTTTCTACTGGCGCACGGGCGGTCCGGAACCGGATGCCTGGCCGGTGGTCGTGAGTACGCGGAACGACGACTGGTGGGAGTACAAGGACGGCCTGGTGTCTCTGCTGGCCGGGCTGATATCGGGAGCGGTGCCGCCCTGGGGGCTGCCCGATCCCTTCCCCGGTGGCGACTCGGACGTCAGGGTCGGCTGATCGGGCAGGCGGCGGGCCACGGACGACGGTCCGTCCGCAGCCCGCCGCCGTCAGCGGTGGGTACCGGTAGATCAGCCGCGCCCGCCCCTCTGCCACAATTCCTCTCAGGCGGCCACCGATCACCGGGGCCGACCCACGAGAGGACGACTCCATGACGCTCGACACGAGCAAGCCCGCAGTGGCCGTTCTGGGACCGGGCGGTGTCGGTGGACTGCTGGCCGCACTGCTGTCCCGCGCCGGTCACCGCGTCATCTGCGTGGCCCGCGAGGAGACGGCGCATCAGCTGCGCGGCAGCGGTATCGCCGTACGCAGCAGCCAGTTCGGCGACTTCACCGCCGCCGTCGAAGCGGACACCGAACTGCGGGAGCCGGTCGCGGCCTGCTTCGTCACCGTCAAACAGACCACCCTGGACACCGCGCTCACCCGCCTTCCCCCCGCCGTCCTCGGCGACGCCCTCCTCGTACCGCTGCTGAACGGCGTCGAACACCCTGCGACCCTCCGCGCCCGCTACCGGCCCGACCGGGTGGTAGCCGGCGTGATCCGCGTCGAGTCCAGCCGCCCCGCCCCCGCAGCAGGCACGCACGACGGGCCCGTGGTCATCGAGCACGGCAGCCCCTTCGCCGAGATCGACCTGGCCTCGGCCACCTCACCGCCCGCCGAAGTCGAGTCCCTGGCGTCCGTCTTGTCCTCCGCCGGGGTGACGGCCCGGGTCGCCGAGGACGAGAACCGGATCCTCTGGGCGAAGCTGGCCTTCCTCGCCCCCTTCGCGCTCCTCACTACCCGGTACGGCGCACCCCTCGGCGAGGTACGCACCCGCCACCACGAGGAACTGCAGGCCCTGGTCGCCGAGACCACCTCGGTCAGCCGCGCCTGCGGCGCACCCGTCGACGCAGCCGCGACCCTCGCCCGCTATGCGGCCTTCCCCGACGAGGCCAAGTCCTCCATGCAGCGGGACGCGGAGGCCGACCGGCCACTGGAGCTCGACGCCATCGGCGGCGCGCTGCTGCGCGCGGCCGACCGGCACGCGGTGCCCGCGCCGGTGACGGCCCGGCTGCTGCGGGAACTGCGGGCAGCGGGCCACTAGCCTGTCCGGCCTCCCCGGCCGGCACGGCCGTGGAGTGACCGCGTCGGCCGCCGCCCGGGCGGCGACCGACGCGAAGCCGCACGGAACACCGTTCCCTCCTGTACGGCATCACTGCCTACCGGGGGAGGCATACCCCGAATGCTCCGGAGACGGCATACGCGTCCGGGAGCGAGACACACCTCCTGAGCGGCACGGCAGCGCGTGTCGCCGGGCCCGAGGGCGGGCGGTATCGCGAAGGATGAGCGCATGGGGATCGTCGTGCCGACACTCTTCGCGCTGCTGGCCGCGCTCAGCAACGCGCTCGCCACCGTGCTGCAGCGCCGGGCCGCGCTGACCGTGCCGCAGTCCAAGGGGTTCCGCCCGGGGCTCATCCTCGACCTGCTGCGACGGCCGGTATGGCTGGCCGGGATAGCGACGGTCGTCGCGGCCGGCGTCTGGCAGGCGGTCGCCCTGGCGACCGGTCCGCTCTCCCTCGTCCAGCCACTGTTCGTCCTCGAACTGCCGCTCGCCCTGCTGCTCGCCTCCCTGCTGCAACGCCGCCGCCCCTCCGGCCCGTTGATGCTGCAACTCCTCGCCGTCGTCACCGGGCTGGGCCTGGCGCTGTGGTCCGCCTCGCCCGAGGGCAACCGCACGCACGTGGCCATTGACCGCTGGCTTCCCGTGCTGGCCGCCTGCGCGGGCGCCGTTGCCGTGCTCACCCTGGCCGGGCTGAAGTGCTCCCCGGGCAGGCTCCGCGCCGCCTTCCTCGGCACGGCCACCGCGATCTGCTTCGCCCTCACCGCGGGCCTGATGAAGACCGCGGTGCACATCCTCTCCGACGACGGCATCGAGGCCTTCCTGACCTCGTGGCAGACCTACGCCTTCGCCGCGACCGGGGTGTGCGCCATGCTCCTGCTGGAACACGCGATGCAGGGCGGGCCGCTGGTCGCCTCGCAGCCGGCGCTCACACTGGGCGACGCCACCGTGAGCCTGCTGCTCGGCGTGCTGGTGTACGAGGAGCGCGTGCGGGGCGGCTGGTGGCTGCTCCCGCTGGCCGGCGGGGTTGCGCTGATCGTCGTCGGAGTGTTCGCCCTGGCCAGAAGCGAGGCGGAGTCACTGTGAGGCGCACGGCGGAGCACGCGCACGACGACGGATGCCGGCGCGGACCGCCGGGCGGACCGCTCAGACGTCCGTCCCGGCCAGGTCGCGCAGCAGCCGGGGCAGCGCGGTGCCGATCGGCTCGCGGACGACCTCGTCGGCGAGTTCGTCATACGGCGTCGGCTCGGCGTTGACGATGACCAGCCGGGCGCCATGGTCCGCGGCGACGCCGGCCAGACCCGCCGCGGGCTGCACCTGGAGGCTCGTCCCGACAGCCACGAACACCTCGCAGGCCTTTGAGATGGAGGCCGCCTCGCCCAGGACGACCGGATCCAGACGCTCACCGAACATCACCGTCGCCGACTTCAGGATGCCCCCGCACCGCCGGCACGGCGGGTCCTCCTCACCGGCGTCGACGCGGGCGAGGGCGTCCTCCATCGGCCCGCGTGCGTGGCACCGCGTGCACACCACGTTCCGCACGTTGCCGTGCAGTTCCAGCACCTTGCGCGCGGACGTACCGGCGAGTTGGTGCAGTCCGTCCACGTTCTGCGTGATGACGCGCACCGGCACGCCGGATCGCTCCAGCTCGGCGATCGCTCGGTGCGCCGCGTTCGGCCCGGCCTGCAAGTCGCGACTCTTCCGGCGCATCTGCCAGGACCGGCGCCGGATCTCCGGGTCTGCCATGTAGTACTCGTAGGTGACGAGCTTCTCCGCCTCCGGATCACGGCGCCACAGCCCGTTGGGCCCGCGATAGTCAGGGATGCCGGAGTCGGTGGAGACACCGGCACCGCTGAGGACGGCGACGAGGGGCGGCTTGGTCATGCTGCCGAGGGTAGGACGCGCCCGGAGTTCCGGCGAACGGTTTCTTCCCGTCGCGCGCGAGTGAACGCGTGCCGGGCGGCCTTGGCAGTACTCGACCGCGCGCGTACCTTGGCGCCGGGTGCTCCCCACGGGTGAGGCGGGGAGCTCGGCTCAGAGGGGGGCCATGAGCTCGGTGGGGCTGGAGTTCCTGGAACTCGACGACACGGGGGACGGCCGGGGATCCAGCTTCGCCGTTCCGCCGGACTGGCTCGCCGGCGGCTCACCCGTTCCGGTGCGCGACCTGCACGCCACCACCGTCAGGCCGGGCTGCGTGCGCGGGAACCACTTCCACCGCCGCCGCCACGAGATCCTCGTCGTCATGCCCTGCGCGCGATGGTCGCTGCACTGGGACTCGGGCGACGGCACCGACCCGGTCCACCGCACGTTCGCCGGCACGTCCGCCGTGGTGGTCCGCATCCCGCCCGGCGTCTCCCACGCAGTCCGCAACGAGGCCGACCGCGAACTGACACTCCTGGGGATCTGCGACGAGGTCTACGAGCCGGGCGGCGGAGAGACCGTGCGGCGGGAGGTGACCCGATGACCGCAGGCAGCTCCGGCCGTACCTTCCCCACCTTCTGCCACATCAGCGAATACGGCGAAGGAGGGTACCGCAGCCTGCACCGGCTGCTCGCGGTCAGCCAGCCGCTGAACCTCTGGGCCCCGTCCAGCGCACTGGTGAAGCAGGCCAGCGCGATCTCGGAGAGGGACTTCGTCCGGTACGTGGAGGACGGCTACATCCGCATCCTGGCACGGGAGAAATGGCTGACCGAGCCGTCGTTCCGGAATGACCACCCCTGGCCGTACGCCCGCTGGGAGGGAAGGATCGACGACGCGCTCCGCTCCCTCCTCCGCAACGACGAGGGCCTGCCCCGGGACCGGCGCCGGGTGCTCGTGGCGCCGCCGGAGGACGGGATGACGCAGGCCCGACGGCACCTGGCCGCCCACCCCGAGCAGGTGACCTACTGGAACCGGGTGTTCCGCAGCCGTGTCCCCAAACTGCCGATGGGCGTCCTGGAGACCGCGCGGGCGCGCGGTGGCGGCGACCGCGAGAGCATCGCCCGGTGGATCCTGCGCGACGCCTACAACCACGGCGAGGCCCTGCGGCTGTCCGGAGCGGAGACCCCCCTGTTCCTGGACGCCCAGCAACGGCGCTTCCTCCAGCTGATCGCCGACTCGCAGCCCTCCGACGAGCCCGGCCCGAGGCCGCAGCCCCGGCCGGCCGACTCGCGCGCCCAGGAACTGTCCGAGCAGCTCCTCGACGTGCTCCGGCACCTGGACATCCACGCCGGACCGCGCGACCTGGACGCCTTCATGCGCGGCGACGGCCGCCGGGAGCTGCTCGACTGGCTCGGTGAGATGTGCGAGCTCTACCGCCACCACAACCGTCGCGCCCTCGACGGGGCGGTCATCGGGAGACTGCGCCGGGAACTCGACGGAGGACGGTTCGTCGGCCCCCTGAGCGAGCTGCGGGCACACCCCGTGTCCACGGCGGTCGGCGCGGTCGGCCTGGTCCAGGCGGCAGTCGACGGCATCCTCGGCCCGATCGGCCCGGGCGGCTTCGTCGGGCTGGCGGCCGCGGTGTACCCGGTCGGCGCGGGGCTGCTGAAGCAGATGGGGTGCGCCCCCACCACCTTCACCGGCCCCCAGTGGCCGTTCCTGTACGCCTACTCCTCCGCCGCACGGAAGAGGAGGCTGACCGGGCTGTCGCACACACTCGCCGACTACCCGGCCCGGTGACCGTTCTCCAGTTCCACCGTGCCGGAGCCGTCGGCGAGGACGTCCAGTGCGGCCAGCACCCGGCGGCCCAGGGATCCCGGCAGGTACCCGGTCACTTCCTCGCGCGCGACCAGCCGCCAGGACAGCAGCTCCTCCTCCTGCAGCCGGATCGCTTTCAGGTCCTCCTCGGTGAGGACGCCGCCGTCGTACAGGTAGGCCACCAGCGGCGGTCGACCGGTGCCGTGCGTCCAGTCCACGGCGAGCAGCCGGCCGAGGGCACGGTCCAGGCCGATCTCCTCGGCCGTCTCGCGGCGCGCGCCCTGGCGCGGGGTCTCCCCGTCGTCGGACTCGACGGTGCCCCCGGGCAGCGCCCAGCCCTCCCGGTAGTTGGGCTCGACGAGCAGCACCCGGCCCCGGGAATCCCGGAACAGGGCCGCTGCTCCGGCCAGCACGCGGGGGAGGGAGGCGATGTACGCGGCGAAGTCAGCAGTGGTCACCCGGGCAGGGTATCCAGCCCGAGCACCGGCACGGCCAAAGCACGCGGTGCGCCCGGAGCTGCGGCTGTCACCCGTGCTCGACGGCCTCGAGCGGCGACCGTCGACGCCGTGGCGTGCGGCGTCCGGTGCTGCCCTTCGTACGCTGGTGTACAGGGGAGCTCGTCACACTGCAGCCGGTCACCCCAGATTGCGCCCGCCTACCGGTAGAACACCGCCACGCCTCCGTGATGCGAACACGCACCCGAATGGTGCGCCGCATACGAGTACGTTCCGTCATTGCACCGAGCAGTCGCACCGCCACCGGCGCCACTCGAACCGCCGGACGAACCAGACCCCCCGCTTCCCGACGACCCGCCGGAGGATCCGCCACCGCCCGACGACCCTCCGCTGCTCCCCGAGCCGGCCGCGGCTGCGTGCGCGGTGACGGTCACCTTCACCTTCACCGTCTTCGTGGCCGTCACCGTCGGCGCGGGCTCCGGTGCCGCCGTTTCGGTGATCGTGGCCGTGGCGGTGACCGTCGCGGTCGGCCGCACCGTGTCCGCCGCCGGCGAAGTGCTGTTGCCGTCATTCGGGTCACTCGCGCCGGCACCGATACCGAGAAAGAAGGCCAGGCCGACCGCCGGCAGAACGTACCGCTTCCGCGCCCACTTCGGAGCGGGAGGAGCGGGAGGAGCGGGAGGAGCGGGAGGTACGGGCGGCCGCGGCGGTATGGCGTACGGATTGCTCATCTGTCCCCCAAGTGGATTGGAGGCACGACCGTAGCGACTGGCATGACGCCCCGTCAGAGAAATGGCGGGGCAGTCATCGGTTCGTGACGTCGACGCCGCGGTGCCAGGACTCGTCTCCAGCCCACTACAGCACCGTGACGGGCCCACATCAGCCCCGCCACTGCTGCAGCCTGCGACCGAATCCGGACAGCTCACGTCCCGAACGACGGGAGCTGTCGGTGCGTTGCAGCTACGCTCGGCAGACGTCTTCCGCCGCATCGAGGACCAGCCGCCAGGGGTAGTCCGTCGGCTTGCCCTGGCCGGGCTGATTCGGGACGAAGCCTCCCTCGCCGTACAGGAAGGTGACGCCCATCGCGCGCAGCTCGGCGATACTCCGCTCGAACTGGCGATGGCGCACGTAGGCGGCGTTCACGCACGGCATCGCCACCATCGGGATGTTCTTGCCGATGCCTTCGGCGGCGACCCCGACGACGAATTCCCGGGTGAGGCCCAGCGCCCACGCGTTGACCGTGTTGAAGGTCGCCGGTGCGAACGCGATCACGTCCGCCTTCGGCCACGCGTCGGGCTCGCCGGGCAGCTTGTATTCGCTGCGTACCGGATGCCCGGTCAGCCGCTCCAGCTCCGCAAGCTTGGGTGCGAGCCAGCGGGCGGCGGTCGACGTGAGGCCGAGGCACACGTCGAAGCCTCGCTCCTGCGCGTCCCGGACCACAGTCGCGATGTCGAGGACCGGTGGAGCGGCGGAGCCGAACAGGTAGAGCACGTGGCGGGTTGTCGTCATGCACCCATCCGACCACACGTAACCGACCCCACTCTCAAAGGAGTCGAGGGCGGGTACCGTTCCAGGCGGGTGCCAAGAACGGAGACCGGTATGCCCGCACTGGACGGCAATCACACGGGCGCACGCATCGGCGAACAGCGCAAGCTGGCGAGGCTCACACAACGCCAGTTTGCCGAGCGTCTGCCCTACTCGTACAGCCTGCTGACTCAGGTGGAGTGCGGTGCCCGTCCGGCCACCACCGACTTCGTGGCCGCGTGCGCCAAGGCTCTGGGTATCGACGTCACGGTGCTCACTGGGCAGCCGTACGTATCCGAATTGCAGCGTGACCGGCTCGCCGAAGCGGTCCGGCCGATCCGGGAGTCCCTCGATTTGTACGACCTCGGTCCGAACCCGGACCTGACGGTACGGCCGGTAGGACGGCTCATCGCGGGAGCGGAAGATCTGTGCAGGGCGGTGCGGGCCACGCACCTGCGGAGTGCGGCCCGCAGACTACCGCTCCTCATCGCCGAGCTGACCCACAGCGCATGGTCGACGCCTTCGACCGCGCTGTGGCAGGCCCTGGCGTCCACCTACCGCACCGCGCACGACATCAGCGTGAAGCTCGGCTACTACGATCTGTCCACCGTTGCGCTGGACCGCCTGGACTGGGCGGCGCAGCGCGCCTCGGACCCGTGTCTGGCTGCCGTGCGCCAGTACATGCGGGCGCTGGTGTACTTCAGGGAGGGCGAGTACCGGATCGGGCAGCGGCTGGTGGCTGCCGGCCACAGCGTCCTCGGGCAGGCCGAGGACACCCGCGAGGCGCAAGCCGTCGCCGGGCAGCTGCATCTGGGGGCCTCGGTCATCTCCGCCCGCGCCGAGTCGGCGACCGCCGTGACGGCCCACATCGCCGAAGCGCGCCGCATCGCGAAGCGGATCGGTGATGCCTCTGAAACACACTGGCTCAGCTTCGGTCCGACCAACGTGGACCTGCACGAGATGTCCGCCGCTGTCGAAATGCGCCTTTACGACGATGCACTGGCCAAGGGCTGGAAGATCAGGAAGAAGCTGCCGACGCCGCTCGCGACATCACGCCGCGCCCATTTCCTGGTCGATCTGGCCCGCACCGAGGTGGAGACCGGGCACACCGAGGATGCGCTGAAGGCCCTGGTGGAGGCCCGCCGCATGGCCCCCGAGCAGACGCGATACCACCCAGCAGCTCGGGAGACGATCACCGCTCTGATCCACCTGTCGCGTCGTACCCCGGACACCCTCAACCACATGGCCGCCTGGGTCGGCCTGTAGCACTCTCACCGCTCTCACAGAACTGTGAGAGTTCCGGCCCTCCCGGAGGGTCACGCTGTTCTCACGCCTGGTCAATGGCGATGCGGGTGCGGCTTGATGGGACACGGCCGGAACGGTCTGGGCAGCAGCGGCCCGTGCTCCCTCGCGGCCCCGCAGCCGTTGACGCCGCAGGCGCCCCGGCAGCCGCGTCAACGGCTCCGGGGCCGGCCAACGCTACGAAGGAGCGTCGACATCATGAAAGCTACCGCCCCACCGCCGGGCACGACAGGGCGGGACTCGCGTCCGCTCGACATCCCCACCATGCGCGACGTGGTGCGTCGGCTCCTTGCCGGGGATGCCGAGCCGTCGGCACCCGAGGAACTGGAGACGCTGACGCTCCAACTGCGCGGGCACATGATGCTCGCCATCCCCGAGGTGGAGGCCAGGGCCGGCAAGCTGCCGAAGGACGACGTGCCGCGCGCCTGCGCGCTCGCGTGCGTCGGGGAGGCGCGCATGCGGCTCGGCCTGGAGCCGGGCCGGACGTTCCCCGCAGGTATCGCGCACGCCCAGCGGCTGGCCCGCTCCGTGGGCGCTCTGTGCGATCACCTGGGGAACCTGGACGGCGGGAACCGGTGACGACGTTGGCGTGCATCTGCCGCGGCTGCGGCCAGCCGATCGCCGGCCCGGACGACGCCGTCCACCTCGGCCACGAGGACGCGAACAGCGGGCCGGGCTGCGACATCTGGGCGCACCGCGTACACGTCGACCTGGTCGGCCCGGACCCGGACGCGGTGCGGATCCCGGCCCGGGTCCTGGTCGCGGAGGCGCTGCGGCCGTGAAGGCGGTGGCTGGTCCGGCCGTGTACGGGTCGGTCGTGACGGACCAGGCCCTCGCCTCCCTGCCGGCGTGGAGAGGGCCTCGTCGAGAGCTGCGAGGTCCACCCAACGTGACCGCGCTGCCGCCCGGCGGTTCCCGCGCGGGGCGACTACCCCTGCGCTTGCCGCTCCGCCCCGATCAGCCGGAGGGTGCGCTCGGCCAGCTCGCTGACGCGCACCCCGTCGAAGCCGAACACCGCGCTGCGTACCGTGTCCCGCAGCGGCCGGGTCCACTGGTCCGGGATGGCCTCCGCCCCGTTCAGCACGCCGGCGACCGAGCCGGCGGTGGCGCCGTTGGAGTCGGTGTCCAGGCCGCCGCGGACGGTGAGTGCGACGGTGCGGGTGAAGTCGCCGTCGCCGTACAGCAGGCCCGCCGTGATGACGGCGGCGTTCGGGACGGTGTGGATCCACCCCTGGCCGGCGGTCTCCCCGTCGATCGTGGTGAGGGTGTCCTCCCAGCTCAGGTGGGCTTCGTACAGGGTCAGCACCCGGCGGACGGTGCGGGCCAGCCGGCAGCCGGGCGGGATCACGGCCAGCGCCTCCTCCACCGCGTCCCGCACCGAGGGCGCCGTGAAGGCCGACGAGACGAGCGCCGCCGCCCACATGGCTCCGTAGACCCCGTTGCCGGTGTGCGACAGTACGGCGTCGCGGCGGGCCTGCGCGGCCGCACCGCGCGGGGCGCCCGGCTGGGTCCAGCCGTGGATGTCGGCGCGGATGAGGGCGCCGATCCACTCCTGGTACGGGTTGTCGTGGGTGGCGGTGAGCGGTGGCCGGAGGCCGCAGGCGAGGTTTCGGTAGGCCGCGCGCTCCGCGGTGAACGTCTGCCGGTACGGCAGCCTCAGCAGCCACAGGTCGCCCACCTGCTCGGTGCTGAAGCCGAAACCGCAGGTCTCCAGCAGGTCCAGGCCGAGGATCGCGTAGTCGACGTCGTCGTCGCGGCAGCTGCCGTCGATCCGGCCGCGCACGCACTGCCGCCACTCCGGGCGCAGCAGCGCCGCCAGGTCCTCGTCCTGCCCGCCGCGCGGGGCGGGCGGTTCGGGAAGGTAGTCGGTGAGCGGGAGGGCTCCGGCCGTGCGCAGGTAGCGGTCGATGCGGGCGCGGGTCCAGACCTCGCCCTGCTCCACCGGTTTGCCGAGCATGTTGCCCGCGATCCGGCCGAGCCAGCCGCCCAGTACGCGGTCGGCGAGCCGGGACGGGGTGCCGACAGTGGTCATGGAACCGGTGTACCCGAAAAATCCGGTGCGGTCGCGACATCCGGTGCGGTCGCGCGGCGTGTTCCAGGGTGCGGGCGGGGCATGACGGGGCGGGCGGTCTCCGGTTAGGGTCGCAGCGGCGCGACTGGCCCCGACATGCGTCGGGGCCCGGAGAGCAAGGGGAAGACGAAGGTGGCGGACGCTGCTGGGCACCGCACTCGCAGAGTGCTGGTTGCCGCGGACAAGTTCAAGGGCTCGCTGACGGCGGTGCAGGTCGCCGAGCGGGTGACGGCCGGGCTGCACCGGGTCGCGCCGGACGTCGAGGTGGAGGCGCTGCCCGTGGCCGACGGCGGCGACGGGACGGTCGACGCGGCCGTCGCGGCCGGATTCGAGCGGCGGGAGGTCGGGGTCGCCGGACCTCTCGGTCAGGAGGTGACGGCCGCGTTCGCGGTCCGCGGGGACACCGCGGTCGTGGAGATGGCCGAGGCCAGCGGGCTGCAGCGGTTGCCGGACGGGGTCCTCGCGCCGCTCACCGCGTCCACGTACGGCTCCGGCGAGCTGCTGCGGGCCGCACTGGACGCGGGGGCGCGCACCATCGTCTTCGGCGTGGGCGGGAGCGCGACGACGGACGGCGGCGCGGGGATGCTGGCGGCGCTCGGCGCGCGCTTCCTGGACGCGGACGGGGAACCGGTGCCGCCGGGTGGCGGCGGGCTCGCCGCGCTGGCCTCGGCGGACCTGTCCGGGCTGGACCCCCGCCTGTCCGGAGTGGAGCTGGTGCTCGCCAGCGACGTGGACAACCCGCTGACCGGCCCGAAGGGCGCACCCGCGGTGTACGGACCGCAGAAGGGGGCGGCGCCGGAGGAGGTGCGGGCGCTGGACGCGGCGCTCGCGCACTTCGCGAAGGTGCTGGAGGCGGCCGTGGGCCCGCGGGCCGCGGAGTGCGCCGCGTCCCCGGGCGCGGGTGCCGCGGGCGGCATCGGGTACGGCGCGCTGCTGCTCGGGGCGCGGTTCCGGGCCGGCATCGAGGTCATGCTGGACGTGCTGGGTTTCGCCCCGGCGCTGGAGCGGGCCGAGCTGGTGATCACCGGAGAGGGATCGCTGGACGAGCAGACCCTGCACGGCAAGGCGCCCGCGGGCGTCGCCGCCGCGGCACGTGCGGCGGGCAAGGAGGTCGTCGCGGTCTGCGGGCGGCTGGCGCTGGCCCCGGAGATGCTGGGGCGGGCCGGTATCCGGCGGGCCTACCCGCTGACCGAGGCCGAGCCGGACGTGGCGAAGTGCATCGCCGAGGCGGGGCCGATCCTGGAGCGGGTCGCCGCTCGGATCGGCGGCGACTACCTGACGTGAGCGTGAGCGGCCACCTGGCGGTGAGCGCGGGCCGCCACCTGGCGTGAGAGCGTGGGCGGCCACCTGGCGTGAGGGTGAGCGGCTGCCGCCGGTCGAGGGACAGCCGGGAACGCGCAGGGCCCCGTGCCGGTGTCGGTCACCGGTACGGGGCCCTTCGGTTCGGCCGAGGGTGTTACGGGAGCTGCGCGGTGCGCGCCTCACGCCGGTTGCCGCGGAAGTTGTTCACCCGGCGCGCCGTGGCGAACAGCGGGATCACCGCGCCCATCACCAGTTGCAGCGCGCAGCCCGTCTGGAGCAGGAGCTGGCCGCTCGGCGCGTCGAAGGCCCAGGCCGCCAGCAGGCCCATCGAGAGGACGATCCAGGAGAGCATCGCCACCGCGAGGCGCCCGCGCGGCTTGGGGTACTCCACACGGCTCACCATCAGCCAGGCCGTCCCCAGGATGGCCAGCAGGGTCGCCACGAAGGGCAGCTCCAGCAGGACGATCGAGACGACGGTCAGTGCGCCGAACGGGCTCGGCATGCCCTGGAACACGCCGTCCTTCATGGTCACGCAGGAGAACCTGGCCAGCCGCAGCACCACGGCCAGCAGGACCACGATCGCCCCGAGTGCGGCCACTCTCTGGTGGGCGTCGTCCGCGACCATGCCGTAGACGAGCACGAAGTAGGCCGGGGCCAGGCCGAAGCTGATCAGGTCGGAGAGGTTGTCCAGCTCGGCGCCCATGGGGGAGCTGCGCAGCTTGCGTGCGACCAGTCCGTCGAACAGGTCGAAGACCGCCGCGCAGAGCATCAGGATGACCGCCGTGGCCGCGCTGTGGCGGGCCATGCCCGACTCCTGGCTGCCGGTGAGGTGCGGGATCAGGATGCCGGTGGTGGTGAAGTACACCGCCATGAAGCCGCAGGTGGCGTTGCCGAGGGT
Organism: Streptomyces sp. MS06; assembly: GCF_047200655.1. NCBI lineage: Bacteria > Bacillati > Actinomycetota > Actinomycetes > Kitasatosporales > Streptomycetaceae > Streptomyces > Streptomyces sp. MS06. Next base: position 56,410 of record NZ_JBJZOJ010000001.1, on the reverse strand, counting down.
GAGGGTGTCCGCTATCGACAGCCGAAGCGACAGCGGCATCTCCTCCTCGTCGTCCAGCTCGTCCGCCTCGGGCACCCAGCCCGTCTGGGTCTCCGGATCAATCACGGTCAATGCGAGTCACCCCAGCCACGGTCTTCTGGCCGACCTCGACCGCGACCTCCACGCCCTCGGGCAGGTAGAGGTCGACACGCGAGCCGAAGCGGATCAGACCGATCCGGTCGCCCTGCTCGACCTTCGTCCCCTCCGGGAGGTAGGGCACGATGCGGCGGGCGACCGCGCCGGCGATCTGGATCATCTCGATGTCGCCGAGTTCGGTGTCGAAATGCCAGACTACGCGCTCGTTGTTCTCGCTCTCCTTGTTGAAAGCGGGAACGAAGCCGCCGGGGACGTGCTCGACCGACGTCACCGTGCCGGACAGCGGGGCGCGGTTGACGTGGACGTTGAGCGGGCTCATGAAGATCGCGACGCGGGTCCGGCCGTCCTTCCACGGCATGATGCTCTGCACCACGCCGTCGGCGGGCGAGATCACCCTGCCCTGGGTGATCTCGCGCTCGGGGTCGCGGAAGAACCACAGCATCCCCGCCGCGAGCGCGGTGGCGGGGACGGCGATCGCCTTGGCGGCACCCGAGCGGCGGGCGCGGGCCAGGCTGACGGCTGCGGTGGCGACGGTCGGGAGAAGCCACGGCGATGCTCCGCGAGCGAGGCGTACACCGACTCGGCTGTCGCTTGGTGCAGAGGTTTGGCTGTGGGGCATGGATGACCTTCGTAGCGGATGATGCCGCGCTTCAGGAGGGGGACGGCGGCTTTCCGGCGATCGTAGCGGTTCACGGCCACAACTGGGTAAGCCAGGAAGCCGAGTCGATCGCCGGGGAGTGCTGACGGGGTGTGACCTTCCTCCCGGAGATAACACCCCGTATCCGGACATTTATCCCTGGAATCGATACTCTTCGAGCAGTCGGCGGCCGATGATCATTTTCTGGATCTCGGCAGTACCCTCACCGATCAGCAGCATCGGTGCCTCCCGGTAGAGGCGCTCGATCTCGTACTCCTTGGAGAAGCCGTAGCCGCCGTGGATCCGGAAGGCGTCCTCCACGACCTCCTTGCAGTACTCGGAGGCGAGGTACTTCGCCATCCCGGCCTCGAGGTCGTTTCGTTCCCCGGAGTCCTTTTTGCGGGCTGCGTTCACCATCATGGCATGAGCGGCCTCCACCTTGGTGCCCATCTCCGCCAGCTTGAACTGAATGGCCTGGTGGCGGGCGATCGCCTTGCCGAAAGTGTGACGCTGCTGGGCGTACCGGACGCCGAGCTCGAAAGCACGCTGCGCGACCCCGCAACCGCGTGCCGCCACGTTGACCCGGCCGACCTCCACGCCGTCCATCATTTGGTAAAAACCTCGGCCGGTGGTGCCGCCGAGCACCCGGTCGGCGGGAACGCGCAGGCCGTCCATGATCAGCTCGGTGGTGTCGACACCCTTGTAGCCCATCTTGTCGATCTTGCCCGGGATGGTGAGGCCGGGGCGGACCTCCCCGAAGCCGGGCTCCTTCTCCACCAGGAAGGTGGTCATCGACTTGTGCGGGGCCGTACCCTCGGGGTGTCCTTCGTCACTGCGGACCAGCACGGCCACCAGGGACGAGGTGCCGCCGTTGGTCAGCCACATCTTCTGGCCGTTCAGGACGTACTCGTCGCCGTCCCGCACGGCCTTCGACGTGATGGCCGACACGTCCGAGCCCAGGCCCGGCTCGGACATCGAGAAGGCGCCCCGGATGTCGCCGGCCGCCATCCTCGGCAGGAAGTGGTCCTTCTGCTCCTGGGTGCCGTGCTGCTTGAGCATGTACGCCACGATGAAGTGCGTGTTGATGATGCCGGACACCGACATCCACCCGCGGGCGATCTCCTCCACGCACAGGGCGTAGGTGAGCAGCGACTCGCCCAGACCCCCGTACTCCTCGGGGATCATCAGCCCGAACAGGCCGAGTTCCTTCAGTCCGTCGACGATCGCCTGCGGGTACTCGTCGCGGTGCTCCAGCTCGGTCGCCACCGGGATGATCTCCTTGTCCACGAAGTCGCGGACGGTGGAGAGGATCTCCTGCTGGACGTCGGTCAGACCGGCGGTCTGGGCGAGACGGGCCATGACTACTTCTCCGACTTCTCCGTGGGGGCGTTCAGCTCGGGGCGGCCGGGCTGCTCGCCGCCGCGCTCCTTGATGTACGTCTCGGTGGGCACCATCACCTTGCGGCGGAACACGCACACCAGCGTGCCGTCCTGCTTGTAGCCCTTGGTCTCGACGTGCACGATGCCGCGGTCGTTCTTCGACCTCGACGGCCACTTGTCCAGCACGGTCGTCTCGCCGTAGATCGTGTCGCCGTGGAAGGTCGGCGCCACGTGCCGCAGCGACTCGATCTCCAGGTTGGCGATCGCCTTGCCGGAGACGTCCGGCACGGACATGCCGAGCAGCAGCGAGTACACGTAGTTCCCGACGACGACGTTCCGGCCGAAGTCCGTCGTCCTCTCCGCGTAGTTCGCGTCCATGTGGAGCGGGTGGTGGTTCATGGTGAGGAGGCAGAACAGGTGGTCGTCGTACTCGGTGACCGTCTTGCCCGGCCAGTGCTTGTACGTCGCCCCGACCTCGAACTCCTCGTAGGTGCGTCCGAACTGCATGGCCCTCACGCCTCCGGGATCTCGAACGTGCTGGTGCGCCGCATACCGGCGGCGCGCCCCTTGCCCGCGATGACCAGCGCCATCTTGCGGCTGGCCTCGTCGATCATCTCGTCGCCGAGCATCGCGGAGCCCTTCTTGCCGCCCGCCTCGGACGTGTAGTAGTCGTACGCGTCGAGGATCAGCTCGGCGTGGTCGTAGTCCTCCTGGGAGGGCGAGAAGATCTCGTTGGACGCCTCGACCTGGCCCGGGTGCAGCACCCACTTGCCGTCGAACCCGAGCGCCGCGGCACGCTGGGCGACCGCGCGGTAGCCCTCCACGTTGCGGATCTGGAGGTAGGGGCCGTCGATCGCCTGGAGGTCGTTGGCGCGCGCCGCCATCAGGATCTTCATCAGGATGAAGTGGTAGGCGTCCGCCGGGTAGCCGGGCGGCTGCTCGCCCACGACCAGCGACTTCATGTTGATCGACGCCATGAAGTCGGCCGGGCCGAAGATGATGGTCTCCAGCCGCTGGGAGGCCTGCGCGATCTCGTTGACGTTGTTCAGGCCCTGGGCGTTCTCGATCTGCGCCTCGATGCCGATCCGGCCGACCTCGAAGCCCATCGTCTTCTCGATCTGGGTCAGCAGCAGGTCCAGCGCGACCACCTGCTGGGCGTCCTGGACCTTCGGCAGCATGATGCAGTCCAGGTTCGGGCCGGCGCCCTCGACGACCGTCACGACGTCGCGGTACGTCCACTCGGTCGTCCAGTCGTTGACCCGCACCACCCTGGTCTTGCCGGTCCAGTCGCCCTCGTTGAGGAACTTGACGATGGTGTGGCGCGCCTCGGGCTTGGCCAGCGGGGCGCAGGCGTCCTCCAGGTCCAGGAAGACCTGGTCGGCGGCGAGGCCCTGGGCCTTCTCCAGGAAGCGCGGGTTGGAGCCCGGCACCGCCAGGCAGGAGCGCCGGGGACGGAGCCGGTTGACCGAGGGGGCCGCGGAGCCGCCCGGGGTGTGGGCGGAGGCGGCGGACGGACGGGCGGTCATACGGGGACCTCCAGGGGGTCGAGCTTGTTCGCGGTGCGGATCTCGTCGACGATGCGGCCGATGATCCCGGTGATGTCGAAGTCCTTCGGGGTGAAGACCGCGGCCACTCCGGCGGCACGCAGATCCTCGGCGTCACCGTTGGGGATGATGCCACCGGCGATCACCGGTATATCTGTGGCACCGGCCACACGCAGCCGCTGCAGCACGTCCGGCACCAGCTGCGCGTGCGAGCCGGACAGGATGGACAGGCCGACGGCGTGCACGTCCTCGGCGAGCGCGGCGTCCACGATCTGCTCCGGGGTGAGCCGGATCCCCTGGTACACCACCTCGAAGCCGGCGTCGCGGGCCCGTACGGCGATCTGCTCGGCCCCGTTGGAGTGCCCGTCCAGGCCGGGCTTGCCGACCAGGAAGCGCAGCTTGCCGACGCCCAGCTCGCGGGCGGTGGCGTCCACCCTGCGGCGCACCTCGGCAAGTTGGGTGCCCTCCTCGGCGGTCACCGCCACCGGTGCGGAGGACACCCCCGTCGGCGCCCGGTACTCGCCGAACACCTCGCGCAGGGCCCCCGCCCACTCGCCGGTGGTGACCCCGGCGCGGGCGCACTCCAGGGTGGCCTCCATCAGGTTGGCGGTGCCCCGGGCGGCCTCCTTCAGCCGTTCCAGCGCCTTGCAGGGGCGCGGGTGGTTGAACGGCGGCTGGTAGCGGGAGTCGCGCCAGTCCCGCAGCGCGGTGATCACCCGCGCCTCGACGGCCGGGTCGACCGTCTGGATGGCGGTGTCGAGATCGGCCGTCAGCGGGTTCGGCTCGGTCCCCTCGAAGGCGTTGACGCCGACGATCTTCTCCTGCCCGGACTCGATCCGGGCCCGGCGCTCCGCGTGCGACGCCACCAGCTGCGACTTGAGGTAGCCGGACTCGACGGCGGCCATCGCGCCGCCCATCTCCTGGATCCGCTCGATCTCCGCGAGGGAGTCCTCGACCAGTTCGGCCACCTTCGCCTCGATCACCTTCGAGCCCTCGAAGATGTCCTCGTACTCCAGCAGGTCGCTCTCGTAGGCGAGGACCTGCTGGATCCGCAGCGACCACTGCTGGTCCCACGGCCGGGGCAGGCCCAGGGCCTCGTTCCAGGCCGGCAGCTGCACCGCCCGGGCCCGGGCGTCCTTGGACAGGGTGACGGCCAGCATCTCCAGCACGATCCGCTGGACGTTGTTCTCCGGCTGCGCCTCGGTAAGGCCGAGCGAGTTCACCTGGACGCCGTAGCGGAAGCGGCGCTGCTTGGGGTTCTCGATGCCGTACCGCTCGCGGGTGATGCGGTCCCAGATACGGCCGAAGGCGCGCATCTTGCACATCTCCTCGACGAACCGGACGCCGGCGTTGACGAAGAACGAGATCCGGGCGACGACGTCGCCCATGCGCTCCTGCGGCACCTGGCCGGAGTCGCGCACCGCGTCCAGCACGGAGATCGCCGTGGACATCGCGTACGCGATCTCCTGCACCGGTGTGGCGCCCGCCTCCTGCAGGTGGTAGCTGCAGATGTTGATGGGGTTCCACTTCGGGATGTGGGAGACCGTGTACGCGATCATGTCCGTCGTCAGCCGGAGCGAGGGCCCCGGCGGGAACACGTGCGTGCCCCGGGACAGGTACTCCTTGACGATGTCGTTCTGGGTCGTGCCCTGGAGCCTGGTGATGTCCGCGCCCTGCTCCTCGGCGACGACCTGGTAGAGCGCCAGCAGCCACATGGCGGTGGCGTTGATCGTCATCGAGGTGTTCATCTGCTCCAGGGGGATGTCCTGGAGCAGCCGTCGCATGTCACCGAGGTGCGAGACGGGCACGCCCACCCGCCCGACCTCGCCGCGGGCGAGGACGTGGTCGGGGTCGTAGCCGGTCTGGGTCGGCAGGTCGAAGGCCACCGACAGGCCGGTCTGGCCCTTGGCGAGGTTGCGCCGGTACAGCTCGTTGGACGCCTCGGCCGTGGAGTGACCGGCGTAGGTGCGCATGAGCCACGGCCGGTCCTTCTGACGCTCAGTCATCTATGACCTCGGAGTCCTCAGATGTTCCGGAAGCGGTTGATGCCGTCGAGGTGCTTGGCGCGCATCTCGTGGTCGCGCACGCCCAGGCCCTCCTCGGGGGCCATGCACAGCACGCCGACCTTGCCCTGGTGCGCGTTGCGGTGCACGTCGTGGGCGGCCTGGCCGGTGTCCTCGAGGGAGTACACCTTGGACAGGGTCGGGTGGATCTTGCCCTTGGCGATCAGGCGGTTGGCCTCCCATGCCTCGCGGTAGTTGGCGAAGTGCGAGCCGATGATCCGCTTCAGCGACATCCACAGGTAGCGGTTGTCGTACTGGTGCAGGTATCCGGAGGTGGAGGCGCAGGTGACGATGGTGCCGCCCTTGCGGGTGACGTACACCGAGGCGCCGAAGGTCTCGCGGCCCGGGTGCTCGAAGACGATGTCGACGTCCTCGCCGCCGGTCAGCTCGCGGATCCGCTTGCCGAACCGCTTCCACTCCCGCGGGTCCTGCTCGTTGTCGTCCTTCCAGAACCGGTAGCCCTCGGCGTTGCGGTCGATGATCGCCTCGGCGCCCATCGCGCGGCAGATCTCCGCCTTCTCCGGCGAGGACACCACGCAGATCGGGGTGGCGCCGCCGGCCAGTGCGAACTGGGTGGCGTAGGAGCCGAGGCCGCCGCTCGCGCCCCAGATCAGGACGTTGTCGCCCTGCTTCATCTGGGCGCCGTTGCGGGAGACCAGCTGGCGGTAGGCGGTGGAGTTGACCAGCCCCGGGGCGGCGGCCTCCTCCCAGCTGAGGTGGTCCGGCTTGGGCATCAGCTGGTTGGACTTGACCAGCGCGATCTCCGCGAGCCCGCCGAAGTTGGTCTCGAAGCCCCAGATGCGCTGCTCGGGGTCGAGCATGGTGTCGTTGTGGCCGTCGGAGGACTCCAGCTCCACCGACAGGCAGTGGGCGACGACCTCGTCGCCGGGCCGCCAGGCGTTGACGCCGGGACCGGTGCGCAGCACCACGCCGGCCAGGTCGGAACCGATGATGTGGTACGGCAGGTCGTGGCGCTTGGTCAGCTCGCTGACCCTGCCGTAGCGCTCCAGGAAGCCGAAGGTCGAGAGCGGCTCGAAGATCGAGGTCCACACCGAGTTGTAGTTGACCGAGGAGGCCATGACGGCCACCAGGGCCTCGCCCGGGCCCAGCTCGGGCAGCGGCACCTCGTCCAGGTGCAGCGACTTGCGGGGGTCCTTGTCGCGGGTCTCCAGGCCCGCGAACATCTCCGTCTCGTCCTTGTGCACGGTGATCGCGCGGTACGACTCGGGGAGCGGGAGAGCGGCGAAGTCGGCCGACGTGGAGTCGGGCGACTGGATCGCGTCCAGGATGTCCTTCACGGTCACGGTGTTGCCTCCGGCGGTGAGCGCCCTGAGGGAGGGGCGCTGAGGGTTACGTCGGTGCTGCTGAGAGGGGATGGGGGTGTGCCGTCGGTTCGGCGGGGTGGTGCTGTTCGGCAGCGCTTTGTGGCGCGAGAGGTGCCTGTGACGCAGGCGTCCGGGCGCGCAAGGTCGGGCTTGCGGGGACAGCCGGCGTACGAATGGTCGCTGCACGCCGGCCGCCCGGACACCTTCAACGTATGGCACACCGTGTCAGGTCGCAAGGCACTCAGTGCCAGAAATTGCTCTCAGATGAAATCTTTACGTAACAGATGAGCGATGATCGATCGAACGGGCCCGCCGAGTCCGTCGAAAAGCCCCTCCGACATGCCAAAACGGCCACCCCGCAGGGTGGCCGTCATCACAGCGGCACGGTGTCCGGGGACACCGCGGCGGGCTTCGTTCAGCGCTCCTTGAGAGCCTGCTCGATGGTGCGCATCACCTCGTCGAGGGGTGCGTCGGTGCGGGCGACCGTCACCAGCACCTCGCCCTGCGAGGAAGCCGTCGCCGTCGCCGCCGGCTCCTTCGGGGACGTGGTGCGGCCCGCCATGATCCCCGTGCCGAACGTCTTGCGGACGATCGCGAAGGCGTGGTCGAGCTGCGATTCCACGTCGCCCTGGCCGCCCGCCCGCAGCCAGCGCCGCAGCACGTGGTTGTGGGCGGTGACCACCGCGGACGCGGCCACCTCCGCGAGCAGCGGATCGTCGTTGGCGTCGTCGTCGTGGGCGTGCTCGTCGAAGTGCCCGAGCAGGTAGCGGGTGAACAGGCGCTCGTAGCGGGCCACCGACGCGATCTCCGCCTCCCGCAGGGTGGGCACCTCGCGGGTCAGCTTGTAGCGCGCGACCGAGATCTCCGGCCGGGCCGCGTACATCCTCATGACTTCCTTGATGCCGCGGCACACCGTGTCGAGCGGGTGCTCGTGCGCCGGGGCCGCGTTCAGCACCGCCTCGGCGCGGACCAGGGTGTCGTCGTGGTCCGGGAAGATCGCCTCCTCCTTGGAGCGGAAGTGGCGGAAGAAGGTGCGGCGGGCGACCCCGGCCGCGGCCGCGATCTCGTCGACGGTGGTCGCCTCGTAACCCTTGGTCGAGAACAGCTCCATCGCGGCTGCCGCCAGTTCTCGGCGCATCTTGAGCCGCTGGGCGGCCGCGCGGCTGCCCGCGGCACTTTCCGGCGCGTCGGGCGTGGCTGGTGTACGGGAGGACCTGGCGGGCTGGGACATGACCCGAAAGTACTGCATGCGCGCAGCTCCGTGCGCAGGTCCGGGGTTTCCCCCGCCCTCCGCGGGCGGGGGAGGGCCGGTCCGGCCGGAGCCGGGCCCGAGCAGCCCGCCCCAGTCCCGGTCGGCCCTCCACCAGTCGCCGGAACGGTCAGCGGCGGGCATATTCGCGGAAGCCGCGGCCGGTCTTGCGGCCGAGGCAGCCCGCGGCCACCAGGTGCTCCAGCAGCGGAGCCGGAGCGAGACCCGGGTCGCGGAACTCGCGGTGCAGCACCTTCTCGATGGCGAGCGAGACGTCCAGCCCCACCACGTCCAGCAGTTCGAACGGGCCCATCGGGTAGCCGCCGCCCAGCTTCATCGCCGCGTCGATGTCGTCGAGGCTCGCGTAGTGCTCCTCCACCATCTTGACGGCGTTGTTGAGGTACGGGAACAGCAACGCGTTCACGATGAACCCGGCCCGGTCCCCGCAGTCGACGGCGTGCTTCCGGATCGTCCCGCACACCTCGCGCACCGTCGCGTGGACGTCGTCGGCGGTGAGCACCGTACGGACCACCTCGACCAGCTTCATGGCCGGCGCCGGGTTGAAGAAGTGCATCCCGATCACGTCCTGCGGGCGCGAGGTGGCGCGGGCGCAGGCGACCACCGGCAGCGAGGAGGTGGTGGTGGCCAGGACCGCGCCCGGCTTGCACACCTTGTCCAGCGCCGCGAAGAGCTGCCGCTTGATCTCCAGGTCCTCCGCGACCGCCTCCACGGCCAGGTCGACCTCGGCGAAGGCGTCGTAGGAGCCGGCCGGCGCGATCCGGTCCAGGACCTCCGCCGCGGCCTCGGCGGTCATCCGCCCCTTGTCCACGGAACGGGCGAGCGACTTGCCGATCCGGGCCTTCGCGGCCTGCGCCTTCTCCTCGCTGCGGGCCGCGAGGACCACCCGGTACCCGCCCTTGGCGAACACCTCGGCGATACCCGAGGCCATGGTGCCCGAGCCGGCGACACCCACCGAGCGGACCGAACGCCCCCCGGCCGGCGCGTCGCTCCCGGACGGGGTCAGCGCGTCCGGGACCACGCTCGCGCTGCCGGGGGCCTCGTAGGTGTAGAAGCCGCGGCCCGCCTTGCGGCCGGTCAGGCCCGCCTCGCTGAGCTGCTTCAGGATCGGCGCGGGGGCGTGCAGCCGGTCGCCGGAGGCCGCGTACATGGCATCCAGGACGGTGCGGGCGGTGTCCACGCCGATCAGGTCCAGCAGCGCCAACGGGCCCATGGGCAGCCCGCAGCCCAGCCGCATCGCGGCGTCGATGTCCTCGCGGGAGGCGTACCTCGCCTCGTACATCGCCGCAGCCTGGTTGAGGTAGCCGAACAGCAGCCCGTCGGCGACGAACCCGGGCCGGTCGCCGACCGCGACGGGCTCCTTGCCCAGGTCGATAGCGAGGTCGGTGACCGCGGCGACGGCTCCGGGCGCGGTGAGCACCGAGGAGACCACCTCGACCAGCTTCATCGCCTGCGCCGGGTTGAAGAAGTGCAGACCCAGCACGCGCTCCGGGCGGGCCGAGTCGGCCGCCAGACGCGTCACCGACAGCGCGTTGGTGCCCGTCGCGATGATCGTCTCGGGCCGCACGACGCCGTCCAGCTCGCGCAGGATCTGCTGCTTGGTCTCGTACGACTCCGGGGCGACCTCGATGACCAGGTCGGCGTCGGCCGCCGCGCGCAGCTCGGTGGAGGTGTGCAGCCGGGCGAGCACCTCCGCCCGCTCCGGCTCGGTGAGCCGGCCGCGGGCGACGGAGCGGGCGGTCGCGGTCTCGAGGGCGGCGACGGCGCGCGCCGCCTGCGCCTCGCTGACGTCGATGCCCACGACCGTGCGGCCGGCCCGGGTGAGGACCTCGGCGATACCGGTGCCCATCGTGCCGAGGCCGACGACGGCGACGGTCCGGAGCGGGGACAGAGAGGTGTCGGAAAGGGGAGCGGCCATCGCGGGACTCCAGGAATGAGGGTGACGACGGAAAGCGCGCCCCGGTGCGCCGAGACGCACCGGGGGCGTGCACGATTGCGGGTGTAGTGCCGGGCTGCTGGCGCACACGCCCGGTGCCTCCGCCGAGGACGCGCACACGTCCGGGCGGGGCGGAACCGACCGGCCCTGTCCCGGGGCCGTGCCGTACTGAGGTACGCGATGTACCGAACCGACTTCCTCCGCGGCCCTGGAGGCCGGAGAGGCGATCCGCTGCGACGGCTGCGTCACCAAACCGCCGCGCGGGAGTGCGGGTGGGTAACCCGCTCGTCTGAGCTTAACCGGTGGGTAACGAGCACGCCACCCCTTCGAGTTTGTGAGGTGGGTCCCACTGCCGCGACGACCGGCCTACCCTCGGGCGCATGAACGAAGAGTTGCGAGCGCTCACGGAACGCTTACGGCGGGAGGCCGGGGACGCCACCGAGTCCGAACGGCTGGACCGGCTGGCCGCCACCGAGGACCCGGACACCCTGGCCGAGGTGCTCACCGCCCCCGGACAGCCGCTGTGGGCCAGGGAACTGGCCGCGTTCCGGCTCGGCCTGGCCGGCGACCGGCGGGCCTTCGAGAGCCTCGTACTGCTGCTCAACCACCGCGACCCGCCGCGCTGCGCCACGGCCGCCCACGCCCTGTCCCGCCTCGGCGATCCCCGCACCGCCCGCGCGGCCGCCGCCCTCGCGACCAACGAACTCCGCGTCGCCTACGCCCTGCACCCCGTCCGGCTGCTCGCCGCGCTGCAGGCCCCGGAGTCCGTCCCCGCCCTGATCACCACGCTCCGGCGGCGCTTGCGCCCCCACGACCCTTACCGGCGGGTGGCCCTCGCCTGCGTGGAAGGGCTCGGCACCCTGGGCGACGAGCGAGCCCGGGAGGTGCTCAACGACGCGCTCGCCCACCCCGCCCTCGCCGAGGCGGCGGTCCGGGCACTGGCGCGGATCCCGAAGCAGCGCGGTTGACGCGGTACGGCCGGCGGGCCCGGTCCCACCCCGTCGGCTGCACCCTGCCCCGGTCCCGGCCCGGTCCGCGGCCGGCGGCCCGGGACCGGGTGCGCGACCGGATCCACACCACGCCGCGCCCGCCGACCCGCACCACCCGGCCGACCCGCTCCGGCCGACCCTGTCACCGGGGTCCGTCCCGGAGCCCGGGTCCCGACCGGACCGCCGCCCCTCTCACCGCACTCCACAGCCGGGCGACACCGCGTCCACGCCCCGCACCGCGAGGCTCCTGGCGCACCGCACCTCGGGCACCGGGACGCCACCCGCCTCGAAGGGCTCCTCGGCGCCGTCCGGGCGGAACCCGGCCCGCTCGTAGAAGCGCCGGGCCCGCGTGTTGTCCCGCAGCACCCACAGCAGCATCCGCGGCCGCCCGGCAGCCGAGCAGCGGCGCACCGACTCCTCCAGCAGGGCCCGCCCGACACCGGTGCCCCACCGGTCGGGGTCGACGTAGAGCGCGTACAACTCCGCGTCGCCGGTGCGGGACCCGCCGTCGCGGTACGGGCCGTGACAGGCCCAGCCGGCCAACTCCCCGCCCTGCTCGGCGACCAGGTTCAGCACGCTGCCGTCGCCGCGCCGCAGACGCTCCCGGTGCCGCTCGGCGTCCCGGGCCACGCTGAGCCCGTCGAGGAACGGCTGCGGCATCAGACCCCGGTAGGCCGCCCGCCAGCCGCCGACCCGGATCTCGGCCACGCGTTCGCAGTCGGCGGCCGCCATCTCCCGCACCACCGCGGCGCTCATCCGGCGACCACCGCGAAGGCCTCGACCTCCATCAGGAACTCCGGCCGCACCAGTCCGGCCACCTGGACCGCGGTCGCGGCGGGCAGCCGGTCGTCCGGTATGTGCGCGGCCCGGGCGGCGCGGATCGCCGGCATGTGCGCCATGTCCGTGACGAAGTAGGTCAGTTTGACGACGTCGCCGAAGTCCGCGCCGGCGGCGGCAAGGCAGCGCCGCAGGTTCTCGAACACCTGCCGTGCCTGCGCCGCCGCGTCGCCGTCGCCGACGAGGCGCCCCTCCCCGTCCAGGGCGACCTGGCCGGAGACGGCGACGAAGCGACCGGCGCCCGTCACGACATGGCTGTACTGGGCGGCGGGTGCGACGCCCTCGGGGGCGGGAATCCTGGTCGGCTCACTCATGGCCACATGATGAACCACCGCACCGACATCGCCCGCACCGTTTTCCCCGCGGCGTCCGCCCTGCGCGCCGGCGGTCCCGCGCGGGCGCTCCCGCCCCGCGGGGCCGTGGCACGGCCACGGGCGGCGGCTCCACCCGCGCCCGGGCGTTCCTCCCCCGCGGGGCCAGGGCCCACGAAAGGCTCCCCGGCCGCCGGGGCCGAGGAGCCGGTTCGGGGTCACACGCGCCGGTTCGGGGGCAAACGAGCCGGCCCGGGGTCAGCCGCGGAATCCGAGCAGCCCGTGCAGGGTCGAGCCGTGCGAACCGCGCGGGGCGCTCGACGCCTTCTCGGCGCTGCGCGGCTCCGGCTCGGGAGACCTCGCGCACACCGCGTCCGCCTCGCCGCGGCCGCGCGGCACCGTGCCGTCCGCCAGGTAGTCGGACAGGTACTTGTCGAGGCAGGCGTTGCCGCTGAGCGTGATGCCGTGGTTCCCGCCGCCCTGCTCCACCACCAGGCTGGAGCCGGCGAGCATGCGGTGCATCGTCACGCCGCCCTCGTACGGGGTCGCCGCGTCGTTCGTCGCCTGGAACAGCAGGACGGGCGGCAGCTTGCGGTTGGCGACGCTCACCGGGTGCAGCGGGCGCGTGGGCCAGAACGCGCACGGCGCGTTGTACCAGGCGTTGTTCCAGGTCATGAACGGTGCCTTGCGGTACACCGCCCAGTTGTCCTCGCGCCACTTCTGCCAGTTCCGCGGCCAGTGCCCGTCCCGGCACTCCACCGCGGTGTAGACGCTGTAGCCGTTGTCGCCGGCGGCGTCGACGGCGGCGAAGTCCTCGTACGCCGCCTCCAGGGGGGCGCTGTCCTTGTCGTTGACGTAGGCGGCGAACGCCTCGGCGAGGGCGGGCCAGTAGCCGTCGTAGTAGCCGCCCGGGATGAAGGTGTCCTCCAGCTCGGACGCCCCGACCCTGCCGCCCGCCGGCTTGCGGGCGAGCGAGGCCCGCATCGCGTACCACTCGGCCTCGATCGCGGCCGGGTCGGTGCCGAGCCGGTACGTCGCGTCGTGGCGGGCGATCCAGGCGAGGAAGGCGCGGTGGCGGTCGTTGAAGGCGAGGTCCTGGGTGAGGTTGTCGTCGTACCAGACGCCGGTCGGGTCGACGACGGAGTCCAGCACCAGGCGCCTGACCCGGTGCGGGTAGAGCTTGGCGTAGACCGCGCCCAGGTAGGTGCCGTACGAGTAGCCGAAGTAGTTGACCTTCCGCGCGCCGAGCGCCCGCCGGATCGAGTCCATGTCGCGCACGGTGCTGAGGGTGTCGATGTACGGCAGCAGGTCGGCGTACTTCCTGCCGCAGGCGGCGGCGAACGAGCGGGAGCGGTTCAGGTTGGCCCGCTCGACGGCGCGGGTGAGCGGCACCGAGTCGGGGCGCACGGGGTCGAAGTGGCCCGGCTCGCAGTCCAGGGCCGGCTCGCTCTTGCCGACTCCGCGCGGGTCGAAGCCGACGACGTCGTACTGCGCCGCGACCGAATCGGGCAGTGCGGAGGCGACGAACCCGGCCAGGGTCCGGCCGCTGCCGCCCGGCCCGCCCGGGTTCACCAGCAGCGGGCCCTGGTAGGTCTTCGCGGTGTGCGGGACGCGGGTCAGCGCCAGGGTGATCTGCCGGCCCCGCGGCCGCGCGTGGTCGAGCGGCACCTCCAGGGACGCGCACTGGAGGGACGGATAGCGGGTGGTGCCGCACGCCTTCCAGGTGAGGTGTGCGGCGTGCGCCGGACGCGGCGGCTGCGGCGTGCTCGCCTGCGCGGGCACGGCCGTGAACGAACCGGCCACGACAACGGCGGCGCCGCACAGCACGGCTGCGCGTTTTCCCATAGGGCTTCGCCTCCCAGGGCGGACTGTGGAGGACCGCGCGGGTCGCGGTCCTGCCGCATCGTCCCGGAAAGCCGCGTGGGAAGAGCACGTTCCGGTGACAGTTGACCCGATTGCGTCGCCTGATCCGCTCGAACGCGCCGACTGCGGCGAGGGCGGGACCGGTTCGGCTGCCCGGCGGCCACGGGTCCGGTCCGCCGCCCGACCGGTTCCGCTCCGAGGCGCCCTCGGTTCTTCGCCCCAGGGTGTCCCAGGGGGCGCCGTGCCGAACGGCGTTCAGAGTCTGATCGCGTACAGGGCACCGTCGCGGCTGCCGAAGTAGAGGGTGCCGTCCGCCAGGAGAGGTGTGGACCGGACCCCGTCCGCGGTGCGGAACGCCCACTTCTTCCGGCCCGTTGCGGCGTCCAGGGCGTAGAGGTTGTGGTCGTCGCTGCCGAAGTAGACGGTGCCGTCGACCACGGTCGGCCCGCCCAGGAGCTGGCCCGCGGTGCGGAATGCCCAGTTCCTGCTGCCCGTTCTGGTGTCCAGGGCGTAGAGGTTGCCGTCGGCGCTGCCGAAGTAGACCATGCCGTCCGCCACGGTCGGGGCGCCCTCGATCTCACCCTTCGCGGTGAAGGTCCACTCCTCCTTCTGCGTGTACACGTTGACGGCGCGGAGCTTCTTGTCCTCGCCGCCGAAGTAGGCCTTGCCGTCGGCCACCTCCGGGGCGGTGAACACCGCCCCTCCGGTGGCGATGTGCCACCGCGCCCGGCCGCTCGCCGCGTCGACGGCGTGCAGGCGGTCGTCGCAGCCGAAGAGGACCAGGGCGTGGGACACGGTCGGCGACGAGGTGATCTTGCTTGCCGCGGTGAACCGCCACCGCTCCGTGCCCTTGTCCGCGTCGACGGCGTACACCACGCCGTTCAGGTTCCCCACGTAGACCAGGCCGCCTGCCAGGACCGGGGAGGAGAAGACGTCGAAACCGATGTCGAACCGCCACCGCTGCTTCCCGTTCGCGGCATCGAGCGCGTACAGCGCCCCGGAGAGCGTGCCGGTGTACACGACTCCGTCGCCGAGCGCGGGCGGGCGGTCACTCGTCGGGCTGCCGTCCGTGGAGAACCGCCACCGCTGCTCCCCGCTCGCGGCGTGCACCGCGTACAGGTTCTCGTCGTTGCTTCCGACGTAGACGGTTCCCTCGCGGACTGCGGGGGAGGCCACGCCGTCCCCGGTGCGGAACCGCCACCGCTCCTTTGCCGCGGTACGTTCCGTGGGGTCGTGTGCAGACGGTGATCCGGTTCTTCCCGCCGGATCGCCGGCGCTGCCGGAGCCGTTCCGGGCATTGATCAACCAGGCCGTTCCGCCCAGGAGTGTCGTGCCCGTCCCGATGGCGCCGAGCAGCATGTGCCGCCGCGGGAGTATGCCCGGACTCGTCTCCGGAGGCGCGGATCGGAGCGCTGAGGGGGACGCGGCGGCGGCCGCCCGGTTGCGGGCGAGGGCGATGCGTCCCCCGGCGTTGCGGTTGCGCTGCTGCGGCAGCGGACGTGACCGGGCCGCCAGGGATCTGTGCAGGTGGCGGAAGAGGGTGTCCATGTCGATCGGGTCCGGGCCGTCGGGAATGCCCTCGTTGAGTGCGGTGAGCAGTTCCCCCGTGAACGCGGTGTAGGTCTCGTCCGGCGGCGCCAGCGCCGTCCGGGTCTCCGCGGCGGCGGTCAGCAGGCACGTTCCCTCGACGACGGCGTGCTCCGCCAGGTGCTCACCCGCGCTCATGCTGCCGACCAGCGCCCGCCCGCTGTAGCAGCAGTCGAGGACGACGACGGTCCGCCGGGCGGTGGCCGACGGGGCGAGGACGGCGCGGCGCAGGTACTCGTAGCGCAGCGCGGTGTACTCGCGGTCCGCGTCGGTGTCGGGGAGGGCCAGGTACAGCTCCTCGGCGTGCGGGTCGGTGAGGCCGTGGCCCGCGTAGTAGACGAGGAGCGTGTCGGATGCCTCGGTGGCGGCGTGCGCCACCGCGTCCAGGACGTCCTCCGCGCCGGCCGGCTGGTCCAGCGTGGTGCACCGGTCGGCGGGCAGCCCCCACACCCCGCTGTCGGTGAGCACCCGGTGCAGACCCTCGAGGTTGTGCCGGACTGCGGGCAGGTCGCCGAGTTTGCGGTAGGTGTGCACGCCGATCAGGACGGCGCGGGAGCGGTCGGGGTCGGAGAGCGCGGTCACCGCCCGGCCGTGCTCTCCGGCCTCTGGTCACCGCCGGCGGTGTGGTCCTCCGCTCCAGGGTCGGCGTCGGGTTGCGGCACCGGGCCGGCGTCGGGTTGCGGCACCGGGTCGGCCTCGGGCTGCGGCGCCCGGTCGGCGTCGCGTTGCGGCGCCCGGTCCGCGTCGGGCTCCGGGCCGCCCGCGGGCCAGGTGGCGAGAATGCGCGCGATGTCCTGCGGTGAACCCTCCTGCAGCGTGACGGCGACCCCGTCCCGCTCGATGCGGACCCGCGGTGGCCGGGGGCGACTGGTGCGCCAGGCGGCGACGGCGGTGACCAGGCTGCCGAAGGCGAGCGCGTTGCTGAGTACGACGTTCACCGTGTCGAGAGCTCCGCCCATCTCGCCGCTCCCCGGGCGGGGCGCCGATGCGCCCACCCGGGCCGCGCCCCGCAGATCGGGATCGGCGTGCAGCCACCGGAGCAGGGACGTCCCGTCGGGTCGCGGACGCTTCCGCTCACCCCGCGCCTCCTGGTCGCCGCTCCCGGTCGTGACCGTCAGCCGGACATCCACCGTCCGCTCCCCCTCCGCCGTGCAGGTGATGAACCATCATAGAAGCGCGCGAAAGCGGCCAGAGGGCTTATCGCGATATTGCGGAGCCGCCCGGTGCGGGAGGGCGGTCAACGGCCTTCGAGCCGGCGTCTCGTACGGTCGCGCAGCAGCAGCCAGGATGCGGTCACGCGGACCTCCGCCCGCCCGGGGTCCCCGTCGAACAGGGCGGCGTCCGCGGCCAGTCCGGCGGTCGGGCGGCCCGGGGGCGGGGGGTCGGCGGCCGGGCGGGCCGCGGACGCCGCTTCCCCGGCCCCGGCCCCGGCCCGGGCCCGGCCGGCCATGGCCTTCCAGGCACTCTCTGCGCGCGGTGTGCTCGGCATGCGACCTCCCGGGTGCGGCCACGGTGCGGGTCGGCGGTCGGCTCGAAGGGCGGGCGGGGCGCGGCGGGGGAGACCGTGCGCGCCGCCGAGCGACCGCTCACGAAGCCAGAATAGAACATCTGTTCCCATGATCGTGCGAGCGTCATTCCTGATCGTGCCGATACCCTCGAACGATCGGTTCCGCCACCCCGATTTGGGTGGTTGACGATCGGGGTGGTTGGCTTGCCCCGACCCCTACAGCTCAGTCCTGGAGGAACCGATGGCGCAGGTCGAGGCCACTACCGAGCGGATCGTCGCGGCGGACCCGGAGAAGGTGTTCGACACCCTCGCCGACTACAGCGGTGCGCGCGAGAAGCTGCTGCCCGAGCACTTCAGCGAGTACGAGGTGCGCGAGGGCGGGGACGGCGAGGGCACTCTCGTCCACTGGAAGCTCCAGGCCACCAGCAAGCGGGTCCGCGACTGCCTGCTGGAGGTCAGCGAGCCCAGCGACGGCCGGCTGGTCGAGAAGGACCGCAACTCCTCCATGGTCACCACCTGGACCGTCACCCCGGCCGGCGAGGGCGGCTCCCGCGTCGTCGTCACCACCCTCTGGAACGGCGCCGGCGGTATCGGCGGCTTCTTCGAGAAGACCTTCGCGCCGAAGGGCCTCAGCCGCATCTACGACGCGCTCCTGGAGCGCCTCGCCGCCGAGGTCGAGAAGTAGGTCCTCCCGCACGGGGATCGTCCGCCCCGGACGTGAACCGGGCTCGCGGGAACGGCGCAAGTCCTCCCCGCACGGGGGTCGTTCAGGGGCTGCCCGGCCCGCTCACCGGATCGAGTGGATCTCCGCCGGGCGGAGCCGCCCCGCCGTAACCCGCCGCGCCCGCGGCCGGTTGTCCCGTCACGCAGGTTCTGCGAGGGATCGCCGGTGCAGCGCGCGGCGGGTGCGACGAGGGGAGCGGCAAGGTGGGCGCGATCACCGCGGTCGAGGACGGAGCGCGGGAGGAAGCAGCACCGCCCCCGCAGCCGCCCGCACCCGCTCCGGTCGGCGAACTCGGTTCCCGCCGGGTGCG
The DNA here is from genome assembly GCF_047200655.1 of Streptomyces sp. MS06. Taxonomy (NCBI): domain Bacteria; kingdom Bacillati; phylum Actinomycetota; class Actinomycetes; order Kitasatosporales; family Streptomycetaceae; genus Streptomyces; species Streptomyces sp. MS06. Next base: position 37,996 of record NZ_JBJZOJ010000001.1, on the reverse strand, counting down.
GTTGGTGTTCTTCGGCCTGATGCTCGCGCTGCTCCTGGCCGCTCTCGACCAGATGATCGTGGCCACCGCCCTGCCGCGGATCGTCGGCGAGCTGCACGGACTGGACCGGATGTCCTGGGCGATCACCGCCTATCTGCTCACCTCGACCGTCGGCCTGCCGATCTACGGCAAGCTCGGCGATCTGCTCGGCCGCAAGGGCGTCTTCCAGTTCGCCATCCTCGTCTTCGTGGTCGGCTCCGCCCTCGCCGGCCGGGCGGGGACCATGGACCAGCTCATCGCCTTCCGCGCCGTGCAGGGCGTCGGCGCCGGCGGACTGATGATCGGCGTGCAGGCCATCATCGCGGACATCGTGCCGCCGCGTCGGCGCGGCCGGTTCATGGGACTGATCGGTGCCGCTTTCGGGCTCGCCTCGGTCGCCGGCCCCCTCCTCGGGGGCTACTTCACCGACCACCTCTCCTGGCGGTGGTGCTTCTACGTCAACGTGCCCTTCGGTCTGGTCACGTTCGCCGTCGTCACCGTCGTGCTGAAACTGCCCAGGCCCGCCGCCCGGCCCCGACTGGACGTCCCCGGCGCCCTGCTGCTGGCCGTCGCCTCGGCCTGCGTGGTCCTGCTGACCAGTTGGGGCGGCACCGAGTACGCCTGGGGTTCCCGCACCGTCCTCGGCCTCGGCGCCGGCGCGGCCGCCGCGACCGTGCTCTTCCTGGTCGCCGAGCACTTCGCCGCCGAACCGCTCATCCCGCTGCGGCTGTTCCGGGACTCGGTGTTCGTCGTCACCGGGCTGGTCGGGCTCGTGACCGGCGTCGCCCTGTTCGGGGCCGCCAGCTACCTGCCGACCTTCCTGCAGATGGTCGACGGGGCCTCCGCCACCGGGTCCGGGCTGCTGATGCTGCCGATGATGGGCGGCATCGTCGCCGCGTCGATCGTCTCCGGGCAACTCATCAGCCGCACCGGCCGCTACAAGGCCTACCCGGTCCTCGGTGCCGCGCTCGCCGCCGTCGGCATGTGGCTGCTGTCCCGCCTCGACGCCGGCACCCCCCGGTCGCACTACAGCGTCTGGATGGCCGTGCTCGGCACCGGGATCGGCATGGTGATGCCGGTGCTGGTGCTGGCGGTGCAGAACTCCGTGCGCCCGGCCGACCTCGGCACGGCCACCAGCGCCAACAACTACTTCCGCCAGATCGGCGGGAGCGTCGGCGCCGCCGTCTTCGGCACCCTCTTCGCCGGCCGGCTCGCCGACGCGCTGCACCGGCGGCTGCCCGCCGGCGCGGGCCCCGCCCTGCCCGACCCCGAGTCGATCACCCCGCAGCTGGTACGCACCCTGCCGCCCGCACTGCGCGATGCCTACATCCACGCGTACGCCGACGCGATGCCGCGGATCTTCCTGTACCTGGTGCCGGTGCTGGCCCTCGGCCTGCTCATCGCCTTCTTCCTCAAGGAGAAACCCCTGTTGACCAGTGCAGCGTCCCACCGCGCCCCCGACCGCCGGACCGACTCCGCGGTCAGCGGCACCGCGCCCGCGGACCGCGTCCGGGCCGACTCCGCGCAGGACGCCGCCGCCCGGTCGGCGCTGCCGCAGACCCGTGTCCCGCACACCGGCGGAGTGCCGGTGTGCGGGACGGTGCAGCACCACGACGGGACGGTCGTCCCCCGCGCGGCGCTCACCCTGATCGACGCGGTCGGACAGCAGATCGGGCGCGGCGCCAGCGCCGAGGACGGCCGGTACGCGCTCTCCACACCCGGAACCGGTGCGTACGTGCTGATCGCCGCCGCGGGCGGGCACCAGCCGCAGGCCGTCTCCGTCACCGTCGGCGAACGCCCCGTCGAACTGGACGTCGTCCTGGGCGGCGCCGGACGGCTGGCCGGGAGCGTCCTCACCGCCGACGGCACCCCGGTGCGGGACGCCACGGTGACGCTCACCAACGTGCACGGCGAAGTCGTCGCGACCACCCGCAGCGGCCGCGAGGGCGGCTACGTCATGACCGAGCTGGTGGCAGGGGAGTACACCCTCGCGTCGAGCGCCCCCGCCTTCCGCCCGGCCGCCCTCCCGGTCAGCGTCCAGGCGTCCCGGGAGACCCGCCAGGACGTGGAGCTGGCCGGCGGGGCGCTGCTGCGCGGCACCGTGCGCGCCGGCGGCGGGCGGCCCGTGGAGGACGCCCGGGTGACGCTCCTCGACGCTGCGGGCAACGTCCTCGACACCCTCACCACCGGGGCCGACGGAACCTTCAGGTTCGTCGACCTGTCGTCCGGCGAGTACACCGTGATCGCCGCCGGATACCCGCCCGTGGCCACCGTCCTCCAGGTGGCCGGCGGCGGACGCACCGAACGGGACCTCCAACTCGGCCACGAGGACTGAACGCCGAAACCGCGGCGACGCGGGCGGAGCCCGGAGGAGCCGGCGGCGGCGGAGCGGAGGCGGCCGGCCGGGTCACGGCCACGCGGCGGGGGCGGGGCCGGCCGTGGGGGAGGAGACGGCCGCGGGGGAGGAGACGGGCCGCGCACCGTGTTCCGCGCCCGGTGCGCGGACCGGAACGCCGCCGGGCGCAGCCCCGGGTGCCACCGGTTCGACCAATTCCGTGGTTGCCTCACCGCGGTCCGGGCCCTGCCCGTACCGTGGAGCGGGGGAAGCAGATCTTGCCCAGCCGTGGGGAGAGAGGGCCTGAGCCATGGACCGTGGCACGGAAGGGGACACGCTCCCCGCTCGCGCTCGGGGGACCGCCGCGGCAGGGCAGGCGTCCGGCGGGCGCGTCCCGCTCGCCGTGGTCGTCGTCGACCGCGACGGACTGGTCTCCCACTGGAGCCGCGGCGCGCGCCGGCTGTTCGGCACCGACAGGGAGCACGCCGTCGCCCGGCCGGTGACCGACCTGCTGCCGGTCTCCGGGGCGCTGCCGGAGCCGGACGAGCAGGAGACCGCAGGCCTCAGCCCGGAGCACGGCGGACCGGAACACGAACTGGAGGCCTCGCTCGGCGGCGGGCTGGCCTACCCGGCCGCCGGGCGAGCCCGGCTCACCGTGCCCGGATCGGGTCGCGCCGACGTGCTGTGGTGGGCCTACCCGCTGGTGGGCCCCGGACCCGAGCGGCTGCTCGTACTGGCCGCCGACGCGGCCGGACTGGCCCGCGAGGACCGGCACGGCACCGCCGTCGAGCGCATCGCCCCCGCCTTCGCGCTGCACACCGACTTCCCCGGCGCCGACGAACTGGCCCGCCGGCTGCCCGAGATCATGCCCGGCATGAGCGTCGTGGAGAGCGGCCGCATCGTCGCGCAGGTTCTCGAACTCGGTTATCCCGTGCTGGAGTTCAGCCAGAACGACCGGGTTCCCGTCACCCCCGACTGGGGTGTCCCCCGGCGGTCCGGGCGTCGGACCCGCCGGGAGCGGGCCACCCCGGCCACCGTGCACGGGGCGCCGCCCGCCCGCGACCCGTCCGGCGGGGCCGAGGACCTCGAGTACGCGGCCGTACGCGAGCGCCTCGCCTTCCTCAACGAGGTCAGCGGACGGATCGGGACCTCCCTCGACCTCGCGCGGACCATCACCGAGGTCAGCAGGGCCGTGGTGCCGCGCTTCACCGACGTGGCCGGCACCTACCTGCGCGAACAGGTCGTCGCCGGGGAGGGCTTCCCCTCGGGCGCGCCGGACACCACCACGCTGTGGCACCGGGTCGCCCTGGAGCACACCGACGAGCCGGGCCGCTGGGACGACGTGGTCCCCGTCGGCGAGGCCATGCCGTTCCCCGCCCACACCCCCTTCTTCCAGTGCATGACCTCCGGCGCGCCGGTCCTGGTGCCGCACATCAGCGAGGAGGCGGGCCACGCCATCGCCTCCCAGTTCGACAAGCGGGACATCCGGCCGCTGATCACGCACCGCTCGATGCTGGTCGTGCCGCTCAAGGCACGCGACGTGGTGCTCGGTTTCATGATCCTGCTGCGTCACCCCGAGCGCGCCGAGTTCAACGACATGGACCGGGTCACCGGCGCCGAACTCGCCGCCCGCGCCGGCCTGGTACTCGACAACGCGCGCATGTACACCCACCAGGAGCAGATCGCCGAGACCCTCCAGGACAGCATGCTGCCGCACATCCCGCCGCACATGGCGGGCTGCGACATCGCCACCCGCTACCTGCCGGGCACGCTGCTCGGCCGGGTCGGCGGGGACTGGTTCGACGCGGTGAAACTGCCCGGCGCCCGCACCGCCCTCGTCGTCGGCGACGTCATGGGCCACGGACTCAACTCGGCAGCCATGATGGGCCAGTTGCGCACCGCCGTGCAGACCCTGGCCGCCCTCGACCTGCCGCCCGCCCGGCTGCTGCGCAACCTCGACGACCTCGCCCGGCGGCTCGGCGAGTCCTACCTGGCGACCTGCCAGTACGCCGTCTACGACCCGATCGCCGGCGAGCTGCAGCTCGCCAACGCCGGTCACGTGCCGCCGGTCCTGGTCCGTGCCGAGGACGGCCGCAGCGAACTGCTCGACCCGCCCACGGGCGCGCCCGTCGGCGTGGGCGGTGTGCCGTTCGACACGCTGCGGGTGCCCGTGCGGCCCGGCGACCGGCTGGTCATGTGCACCGACGGACTGGTCGAGATGCGCGGCGTGGACATCGGCGTGGGTCTGGCGACCCTGTGCGAGTCCGCCGCCCACCCGGCCGCCTCCATGGACGAGGCCTGCGACACCATCATCCGGGCCCTCAACACGCGCGGCGGGCGCAAGGACGACGTGGCGCTGCTGATGGCCCGCCTGGGCGGCATCCCTCCCGAGGACGTCGCCGAGTGGCGGCTCGACCCGGCCGCCGCCGAGGTCGGCCGCGCGCGGACCGGGGTCCGCGCGCAACTGCGGTCCTGGGGACTGCCCGCGCTGGCGGACACCGCCGCCCTCGTGGCGGGGGAACTCGTCACCAACGCCCTGCGGCACTCCCGCAGCCGGTTCGTCGCCCTGCGCCTGGTGCGCGGCGACACCCTGCTGTGCGAGGTGGACGACGACGACCACGAACTGCCGGTCCTCACGGACGCCGGCCCAGCCGACGAGTTCGGGCGGGGGCTGCGCATCGTGAGCGCCCTGGCCCGGGACTGGGGCGCGAGCCGGACCCCGGCCGGTAAGACGGTGTGGTGCGAACTGGCCCTGCCGCGCCGCTGACCCGTGCCCGGACGGGGGCGCGGAGGGGGCCCGGACGCGGGCGCGGAGGGGGTTCCGAAAGGGCGCAGACGGGGCACGGAAGGGGCGTAAGGGGGCGTGAGGGGGCGAGTGGGAGTGCGCGGAGCGCGAACGGGGCGCGCGGAGACGGTCTGCCTGCCTGTGGCCGCGCCCGGCGGACCGACAGACCGTACCGGCCCGTCAGGACCGACGGACAGGCGTCGCAGTCAGGGGAGTTGGGCATGAGCGTGACGAGCAGGTACCGCGAGGCCTGGGAGGGCTTCTGGCGGGAGGCGCCCGGCGGGCCGGGGGCGGTGTTCTGGGACGCGGAGCCCTCCCTCACCGCCGCGCGCCACCTCGCCCTGTTCACGCCCCACCTGGCCGACCCGGGGCTGCCGCTGGTGGACCTCGGCTGCGGCAACGGCACCCAGACCCGCTTCCTCGCCGACCACTTCCGTCCCGTGCTCGGCGTCGACCTGGCCGCCGCCGCGCTCGACCGGGCCCGGGACGCCGACCCCGGGGGCCGGGCGGAGTACCGGATGCTGGACGCGGCGCGCAAGGGCGAGCTGGAGGCGCTGCACGCGGAGTTCGGCGACACCAACGTGTACCTGCGGGGCGTGCTCCACCAGTGCGACCCCGACGACCGGCAGCCCCTGGTGGACGGCATCGCCGCGCTGGTCGGCACCCGCGGGCGGGCCCTCGTCGTCGAACTGGGGGAGGCCGCCGGTTCCGTCCTGCGCCGGCTGGCGTCCGGCCCCGGCGGTCCGCCCGCCAAGCTCGCACCGGTGCTCCGGCACGGCATCGCACCGGCCGACGTGTCCGACGCGGCACTGCCCGGGTACCTGGGCGCGGCCGGGCTGACCGTGCTGGCGGGCGGCGAACTCGCCCTGGCCACCACGGAGCACGGACCCGACGGCGCCCTCCTCGAACTCCCGTCGACCTGGCTGGTGGCCGGCCGCGCCGGCTGACACACCGGCAGCTCCGCCGACCGCCCACCGGCGCGCACCGGCCCACCGGCGCGCACCGGCCCACCGGCGCGCCCGGCCAGCCCTGCGGTGCCGTGCACCGGCCGCCGGGCGGAGCGTCCCGCGCGGTGGGCGAACCACCGGCCCCGGCCCCACCCCTGCCGGGCCGTCAGGAGCGGATCCGGCCGGTGCCGTGCGGCGATCCGCCCGGCCGCATGGCCGCCCGCCTGAACGACACGTAACGTGGCTCACCATGAAGATCCTCATCAGTGCCGACATGGAGGGTGCGACCGGAGTGACCTGGCCGGCCGACGTGCTGCCGGGCACCCCCCAGTGGGAGCGCTGCCGCGCGATGTTCACCTCGGACGTCAACGCGGCCGTCCTCGGTTTCCTCGACGGCGGCGCCGAGGAGGTGCTCATCAACGAGGCGCACTGGACGATGCGCAATCTGCTGCTGGAGCGACTGGACGAACGGGCGCAGATGCTCACCGGCCGGCACAAGGAGCTGTCCATGGTGGAGGGCGTCCAGCACGGCGACGTCGACGGCGTCGCCTTCCTCGGCTACCACGCCGGGGCCGGCATGGAGGGAGTCCTGGCGCACACCTACCTCGCCAACCAGATCACCGGGGTGTGGCTGAACGACGTACGGGCCAGCGAGGGCCTGCTCAACGCGCACGTCGCCGCCGAGTACGGCGTCCCCGTCGTCCTCGTCACCGGCGACGACGTGGCCTGCGAGGACGCCCTCGGCTACGCGCCCGAGGCGCTGAAGGTCGCGGTGAAGGACCACGTCTCGCGCTACGCGGCGGTCTGCCGCACCCCGGCCCGCACCGCCGCCGACATCCGGGCCGCCGCGGAGCAGGCGGCCGCGCTGGCGGTGCGCGGCCGACCGGGTCAGGGGGGACCGTATACGGTGGCCGTCGAGTTCGACGCCGAGCACCTGGCGACGGCCGCGACCGTGGTGCCCGGTGTCGAGCGGATCGGGGAGCGCAAGGTGGCCTACACCAGCGCCACCATGTACCAGGGGATCCGCACGTTCAAGGCGGTCACCACGATCGCCTCGGCGGCGGTGGAGGAGCAGTATGGCTGACCAGCAGGCGCTGGACGAGGTCGTCCGGTTCACGTCCGACCTCATCCGCATCGACACCACCAACCGGGGCGGCGGCGACTGCCGGGAGCGGCCCGCCGCCGAGTACGCCGCCGAGCGACTGGCGGGCGCCGGGCTGGAACCGGTGCTGCTGGAACGCACCGCCGGGCGGGGCAACGTGGTCGCGCGGATCACCGGCACCGACCCGTCCGCCGACGCACTCCTGGTCCACGGCCACCTGGACGTGGTGCCCGCCGAGCCGGCGGACTGGAGCGTGCACCCGTTCTCCGGGGAGGTCCGCGACGGCGTGGTGTGGGGCCGGGGCGCCGTCGACATGAAGAACATGGACGCGATGATCCTCGCCGTGGTGCGCTCCTGGGCCAGGCGGGGCGTGCGGCCCCGGCGCGACATCGTGATCGCGTTCACCGCGGACGAGGAGGCCAGCGCGGAGGACGGGGCGGGCTTCCTCGCCGACCGGCACGCCGAACTGTTCGAAGGGTGCACGGAGGGCGTCGGCGAGTCCGGCGCGTTCACCTTCCACGACGGCGGCGGACGGCAGCTGTACCCGATCGCCGCGGGGGAGCGCGGTACCGCCTGGCTGCGGCTGACCGCGCACGGGCGCGCCGGCCACGGTTCCAAGGTCAACCGGGAGAACGCGGTGACCCGGCTGGCCGCCGCGATCACCCGCATCGGCGAGCACGAGTGGCCGCTGCGGCTCACCCCGACCGTGCGCGCCGCGCTCACCGAACTGGCCGCGCTGTACGGAGTCGACCCCGACCTGGACGACGTGGACGGCCTGCTGCAGAAGCTCGGCCCGGCCGCCAAGCTGGTCGAGTCGACCGTCCGCAACAGCGCCAACCCCACCATGCTGGACGCCGGCTACAAGGTGAACGTCATCCCGGGCGCGGCCGTCGCCCACGTCGACGGACGCTGCCTGGCCGGCGGCGAGGACGAGTTCCGCGGCACCCTCGACCGGCTCACCGGACCGGACGTGGAATGGGAGTACGAGCACCGCGAGGTGCCCCTCCAGGCGCCCGTGGACTCGCCGACCTTCGCACGGATGCGGGCCGCCGTCGAGGAGTTCGCGCCGGAGGGGCACGTGGTGCCCTACTGCATGTCGGGCGGCACCGACGCCAAGCAGTTCTCCCGGCTGGGCATCACCGGCTACGGTTTCGCGCCGCTGAAGCTGCCGGAGGGGCTGGACTACCAGGCGCTGTTCCACGGAGTGGACGAGCGGGTGCCCGTCGAGGCGCTGCACTTCGGTGTCAGAGTGCTGGACCGCTTCCTGCGGACGGCGTGAGGGTGTTGGGGGAGAACGTGCAGACCTTGCCGTACGGAGCATGGCCGTCGCCGATCGACGCGGCGCTGGCCGCCGCCCACGACGGGCACCCGGAGTACGTCGGTTTCGTCGGGGAGGAGGCCTGGTGGACCGAGCCGCGGCCCGCCGAGGGCGGCCGGCGCACCCTGGTGCGCCGCCGTCCGGACGGCGGCGAGGAGTCGGTGCTGCCCGCGCCGTGGAACGTGCGCAGCCGGGTCATCGAGTACGGTGGCACGCCCTGGGCGGGCGTCGTGCAGGCCGGCGCACCGCTCGTGGTCTTCGTGCACTTCGCCGACCAGCGGCTGTACCGCTTCACGCCCGGCGGCGAGCCCCGCCCGCTCACCCCCCACTCGCCGGTCGGCGGCGGGCTGCGCTGGGCGGAGCCCCGGCTGCTGCCGGAACGCGGCGAGGTGTGGTGCGTACTGGAGGAGTTCACCGGTGACGGGCCCGGCGACGTGCGGCGCGTGCCGGTGGCCGTACCCCTGGACGGCTCGGCCGCCGAGGACCGTGCCGCCGTACGCGAACTGGCACCCGAGCGGCACCGTTTCGTCACCGGTCCGCGCCTCTCGCCGGACGGCCGGCGCGCCGCCTGGCTCGCCTGGGACCATCCGCGCATGCCCTGGGACGGCACCGAACTCGTCGTCGCGGACGTCGCCGCGGACGGCACCCTGAAGGGCGCGCGCACGGTCGCCGGCGGGCCCGGGGAGTCCATCGCCCAGGCCGACTGGGCGTCCGACGGCGCCCTGCTGTACTCCAGCGACCGCACCGGCTGGTGGAACCTCTACCGCGACCACGAGCCGCTGTGCCCCCGCGAGGAGGAGTTCGGCGGGCCGCTGTGGAAGCTGGGGCACCGCTGGTTCGCCCCGCTCCGCAGCGGGCTCGTCGCCGTCGTCCACGGCCGCGGCTCGACAGTGCTCGGCGTACTGGACCCCGAGTCCGGCGAAGTCGTCGACGTGGCGGGGCCGTGGACCGAGTTCGCGCCGACGCTGGCGGTGCACGGCGACCGGGTCGCCGCCGTCGGCGCCAGCCCGCGCAGCGCCCACGAGGTGGTGGAGCTGGACACCGCCACCGGCCGGGCCCGGGTGATCGGCGCCGCGCACCGGGACGCCGTGGACCCCGCGCACTACCCCGAACCGCAGATCCGCGCCTTCACCGGCCCCGACGGCCGCGAGATCCACGCCCACGTCTACCCGCCGCACAACCCCGGCTGCGTCGCGCCCGGCGCCGAACTGCCGCCGTACGTGGTGTGGGCGCACGGCGGACCCACCGGCCGGGCGCCGCTCGTGCTCGACCTGGAGATCGCCTACTTCACCTCGCGCGGCATCGGCGTCGCCGAGGTCGACTACGGCGGCTCCACCGGATACGGCCGCGCCTACCGCGACCGGCTGCGCGAGCAGTGGGGCGTGGTGGACGTCGAGGACTGCGCGGCCGTCGCGCTCGCCCTCGCCGACGAGGGCACCGCGGACCGGAGCCGCCTCGCCATCCGCGGCGGAAGCGCCGGCGGCTGGACCACGGCCGCCTCCCTGGCCGGCACGGACGTCTACGCCTGCGGCACGATCAGCTACCCCGTACTCGACCTCACCGGCTGGGCCACGGGGGAGACCCACGACTTCGAGTCGCGGTACCTGGAGACCCTGATCGGACCGCTGGCCGAGGTGCCGGCCCGGTACACCGAGCGGTCGCCCGCCGAGCACGCCGACCGGATCACCGCTCCCTTCCTGCTGCTGCAGGGGCTGGACGACGTGATCTGCCCGCCCGTCCAGTGCGAGCGCTTCCTCGCCCGCCTGGAGGGCCGCGGGGTGCCGCACGCCTACCTGGCCTTCGAGGGCGAGGGGCACGGCTTCCGCCGGGCGGACACCGTGGTCCGTGCCTTGGAGGCGGAACTCTCCCTGTACGCACAGGTCTTCGGGCTCGGCGCCCCCGGCGTCCCGACCCTGGAGCTGGCCGAATGAAGGCTCCGGGCAGGACGGAACCACCGCGGCCCCTGGTACGCCCCGCCCGGCTCGCCCCCGGCGCCCGGGTGGCGGTCGTCGCCCCCAGCGGGCCGGTGGCCGAGGAGCGGCTGGAGTCCGGGCTGGACCTGCTGCGCGGCTGGGACCTCGACCCGGTCCTGGCGCCGCACGCCCGCGGTGTCCACGGCGACCTCCGGTACCTCGCCGGGACGGACGCCGAGCGCGCCGCGGACCTGGAGCGCGCCTGGTGCGACCCGTCCGTGGACGCGGTGCTGTGCGCCCGGGGCGGCTACGGTGCGCAGCGGATCGCCGACCTGCTGGACTGGGAGGCGATGCGGGCCGCCGGACCGAAGGTGTTCGTCGGCTTCAGCGACAGCACCGCACTGCACGAGGCGTTCGCCGTGCGCCTCGGACTGGTCACCCTGTACGGGCCGGTGACCGCCGGCGCCGACTTCGTCAAGAACGCCCACGCCCGGGAGCACCTGAGGGCGACGCTGTTCACCCCGGAGGCCGTCCGGACACTGACCGGACGCGGCTCCGCCCTGGTGCCCGGACGCGCCCGGGGCGTCACCCTCGGCGGCTGCCTCGCCCTGCTCGCCACCGGCACCGGCACGCCCCACACCCGCAGCGCCGCCCGGGGCGGACTCGTCCTGGTCGAGGACGTGGCCGAGGCGCCCTACGCGGTCGACCGGAGCCTCACCCACCTCCTGCGGTCCGGTCGTCTGGACGGCGCCGCGGGAATCGTCCTCGGATCCTGGGACCGGTGCGGCCCCTACGAGGAGCTGCGCCCGGTCCTCGCCGACCGGCTCGGCGGCCTCGGGATCCCCGTCGCCGAGGAGTTCGGCTTCGGCCACTGCGACGGCGCGCTCACCGTGCCGCTCGGGGTCGCCGCCGAACTCGACGCGGAAGCGGGCACCCTGACGCTCGACCAGCCCGCCCTGCGCTGACCCGCCGACGGCACGGCTCCCTCGCGGGTGTGCGCCGGCCGGGCGGGGGAGTGGCGGCCGCGGGGGTGCGGGCGGCCGCGGGGGGTGCGCCCTCCCGGCGGGGGTGTGGCGGCCGGGCGGGGGTCCGCCGACCGGGGTGGCGGCCGGGCGGGCGCCCCGGGGCGCGCCCCGGGGCGCGGCTGCGGCGAGCGGGCCGGTCGCCGTCCGGGGCACGGCCGCGCCGTCGAGTCGTCCGCCCCGCCCACCCGCTGCCCCCTCGGTTCCGTGGGTCCGCGAGAACCCCGCGGAACGTGCCTCGCCGTGCGCTCCGCGCGCTGCGGGGCCACGCTGGACGTATGAGCCCGAAGTCCTCGAGGAGTGCGGACGGCACGAAGGAAGGCGGTCGCGGCGGAGCCCTGACACCCGCCCGGATCGCCGTCCTCGTGCTCTTCGTCCTCGCCCTGATCTTCATCTTCGAGAACACCCAGCAGACGAAGATCCGGCTGCTGATTCCCGAAGTGACCATGCCGCTGTGGGCCGCACTGCTCGTCCTGTGGATCATCGGTGCCCTCTGCGGGGCCTACTTCGTGAAACGCCGGCGTTGAAGGCGCTGCGACAGTCCCGCACGGCACCCGCGGCGGACGTTCGCAGCAGCCCGTAGGGTGACGGAATGCCGCACAGCGCCTCCCGCTACCTCGCCGAGGGCCCCCGCACCGGAATACGGCACTTCACCCAGGCCGACGGGCCCGAGTTCACCGCCCGGGCCAGGGAGAGCAAGGCCCTCCACCAGCCGTGGCTGTTCCCGCCGTACAGCCAGGCCGCGTACACCGCCTACGCCGCCCGGCTCATCGACGACCCGACGAAGGCCGGATTCCTGGTCTGTGAACGCTCCGGCGGGGGCATCGCCGGATTCATCAACATCAACAACATCGTCCAGGGCGGCTTCCTGAACGGTGCGCTCGGCTACGGCGCCTTCGCGCACGCGGCGGGACGCGGGCTGATGAAGGAGGCACTGGGCCTGGTCGTCGGCCACGCCTTCGGGCCCATGGGGCTGCACCGGCTGGAGATCAACGTGCAGCCCGGCAACACCGCGTCGATCGCCCTCGCGCGCAGCTGCGGCTTCCGGTACGAGGGCTTCTCACCCGGAATGATCTTCATCGACGGGGACTGGCGGGACCACGAACGCTGGGCCGTCACCGCCGAGACCCGCCCGTCGGCCTGACGGGACCGCCGCCCACCGGGCGATACGGAAGCCGCCGCGCCGCGGCGTGCGGTTCCCGGCGGCGCGCACGCCACCGGCACCGAGGGCCGGTCAGGGGCGGCCGCGGTCCACGTACTCGTACACCGTGCCGTCCGGATGCCGGGCGATCAGGTTGCGGCCGGCCGGGGTGGGCACCGGGCCCGCGATGATGTCGGCGCCCAGCTCGACGAGCGTCTTCCGGGCCTCCTCGACGTCCGTGACCGCGATCGTCGCGCCCACCCTGCGCAGCACCTCCAACTCGGCCGCCGGGCCGCTCATCAGCAGGAAGCAGCCGACCGCGGCCACCTGCAGCCCGCCCCGCGCGAACCGCATCGCCGGGCCGTCGGCCAGCCGTTCGTAGAACGGGATCGCGGAGTCGAGGTCGTCGACGTAGACACGCAGCGTGGCACCCAGAATCTCCATACGGACGACCTTAGTTGCGGCGGCCGGACCCCGAGATCGTTTCGCCCGATCCCCGCAGCCGGCCCGCCCCGGTCCCCGGGTCCGCGCACCCCGTCCGACGGCCCCGGCGCCGGGTGCCCCGGCGCCGCCGGAGGCAACCTGCCGGTGTTCGGCAAGCCGACGGTGTTTGGTGCGACCGGCGCGGGAAACGCGGACAGCCTCGTACGAGACCCGTACCGCCGGAGGCGAACCGTGAGTCGACCCCGCATCGTGATCGTCGGTGCCGGCTTCGCCGGCTACCGCGCGGCCCGTACCCTGGCACGCCTGGCCAGGGGGCGGGCCGACGTCACCCTGCTCAACCCCACCGACTACTTCCTGTACCTCCCCCTGCTGCCGCAGGTGTCCGCGGGCATCCTCGAACCGCGCCGGGTGACCGTCTCCCTCTCCGGCACACTGCGCCGGGTGCGGCTGGTGCTCGGCGAGGCCGACGCCGTCGACCTCGACGGGCGCACCGTGCACTACACCGGCCCCGAGGGAGAACCGGGCACCCTGGAGTACGACCGGCTGGTGCTGGCCGCCGGCAGCGTCAACAAGCTGCTGCCCGTCCCCGGCATCGCGGAGCACGCCCACGGCTTCCGCGGTCTTCCCGAGGCGCTGTACCTGCGCGACCACGTCACCCGGCAGATCGAGCTCGCGGCCGCCGCCGAGGACCCCGCGGACTGCTCCGCGCGGTGCACCTTCGTCGTCGTCGGCGCCGGCTACACCGGCACCGAGGTCGCCGCCCAGGGGCAGCTGTTCACCGACGCCCTGGTCCGCAGGCATCCGCTGCGGACCGGCCTGCGGCCCCGCTGGATGCTCCTCGACGTCGCCGACCGGGTACTGCCCGGGCTGGACGAACGGATGTCGGGCACCGCCGACCGGGTGCTGCGGGAGCGGGGCGTGGAGGTGCGCACCGGGACGAGCGTGCGGGAGGCCACGCACCGCGGGGTGCTGCTGAGCGACGGCGAGTTCGTCGACACCCGCAGCCTGGTGTGGTGCGTGGGTGTACGGCCGGACCCGCTCGCCGAGTCGCTGGGCCTGCCGATGGAGCGCGGCCGGCTGCTCGTCGAGCCCAGCCTGCGGGTGCCGGGCCGGCCCGAGGTGTTCGCCTGCGGCGACGCCGCCGCCGTGCCCGACCTGGAGAAGCCGGGGAACTACACGCCGATGACCGCGCAGCACGCCTGGCGGCAGGGCCGGCAGGCGGGCCGCAACGTCGCCGCCTCACTCAGCGGGGGCGAGCTGGAGCCGTACCGGCACAAGGACTGGGGGTTCGTCGTCGACCTCGGTGGCGTGCAGGCCGCCGCGAACCCGCTGGGCCTCCCGCTGTCCGGCCCGGCGGCCGGCGTCGTCGCCCGCGGCTACCACCTCGCCGCCATGCCGGGGAACCGGGTACGGGTCGCCGCCGACTGGCTCCTGGACGCCGTGCTGCCGCGCCAGGGCGTACAGCTGGGGCTCGTCCGGTCGGGTTCGGTGCCGCTGGACACCGCGTCGCCGGAACTGGCCCGGGTCCCCGCCGGGCCACGGCGCGGCACGGCCGGGGACGAGACGCGGAGCAGCACGGCGGGCTGCGAGCCGCCCGAGGACGCGGCGCCGCAACGGAAGCGGTCGCGTGAGCCCGCGAAGAACCAGCCGGATGGTGAGCCCGCCAAGAACCAGCCGGGCGGTGAGCCCGCCAAGAACCAGCCGGGCGGTGAGCCGGCGAAGAACCAGCCGGGCGGTGAGCCCGCCAGAAGCCAGCCGGGCGGTGGGCCGGCGGGGAACCGGCCGGCCGGAAGGGCGACGAAGAGGCGGCACGGGCGGGCCGGGAACCGGGCGGTGGCCGACGCACCCGCCGGGCGGCACCGGGCACCCGGTCCGGTGAAGCGGGCCGACGACGACCACGACGACGACCAGGAAGGGAACCCATGAACACCGCCGAACTCGTGGAACTCGCCCAGCAGCTGCGCGTGGACAGCGTCCGCGCGGCCGACGCGGCGGGCTCCGGCCACCCGACCTCCTCGATGTCGGCCGCGGACCTGATGGCCGTACTCCTCGACCGCCACCTCCGCTACGACTTCGACCGCCCCGCCCACCCCGGCAACGACCGCTTCGTCCTGTCCAAGGGGCACGCCTCGCCCCTGCTGTACGCGGCGTACAAGGCGGCCGGGGCCATCGACGACGCCGAGCTGCTCACCTTCCGCGAACGCGGCAGCCGGCTGGAGGGCCACCCGACCCCGCAGCGGCTGCCCTGGGTCGAGACGGCCACCGGTTCGCTCGGCCAGGGGCTGCCCGTCGGCGTCGGCATCGCGCTGGCCGGGAAGCGGCTGGACCACGCGGACTACCGGGTGTGGGTGCTGACCGGGGACAGCGAGCTGGCCGAGGGCTCGGTGTGGGAGGCGGCCGAGCACGCCGCGTACGAGCACCTGGACAACCTCGTCGCGGTCCTCGACATCAACCGGCTCGGCCAGCGCGGACCGACCCGGCACGGACACGACCTGGACGCCTACGCCCGCCGCTTCCAGGCCTTCGGCTGGCACACCGTCGAGGTCGACGGCCACGACGTGGACGCCGTCGACCGCGCCTACGGAGAGGCCCTGTCCACCACCGGCCAGCCCACCGCGATCCTCGCCCGCACCCTCAAGGGCAAGGGCGTGGCCTCCGTCCAGGACCGCGAGGGCCTGCACGGCAAGCCGCTGCCCGAACCGGACGAGGCGATCACGGAACTCGGCGGGCGACGCGATCTGCGGGTGAGCGTCCACGAGCCGCCGGAGGCCGCCGGCGGGCGCCCCGCCCCCCTCGGGCACCTGGAGCTGCCGCACTGGGAGCGGGGCGAGGAGGTCGCCACCCGCGACGCCTACGGCCACGCGCTCACCGCTCTCGGCTCGGCGCGCGGCGACGTGGTCGCCCTGGACGGGGAGGTCGGCGACTCCACCCGGTCGGAGTTCTTCGCCAAGGAGCATCCGGACCGCTACTTCGAGTGCTACATCGCCGAGCAGCAGATGGTCGCGACGGCCGTCGGGATGGCCGCGCGCGGCTGGGTGCCGTACGCGGCGACCTTCGCAGCCTTCCTCACCCGGGCGCACGACTTCGTGCGCATGGCGTCCGTCAGCGGAGCCGGCATCAACCTGACGGGCTCGCACGCGGGCGTGTCGATCGGGCAGGACGGACCCTCGCAGATGGGTCTGGAGGACCTGTCGATGATGCGGGCCGTGCACGGGTCGACCGTGCTGTACCCGTGCGACGCCCACCAGACCGCCCGCCTCGTCACCGCCATGGCCGGGCTGGACGGCGTCCGCTACCTGCGCACCTCCCGCGGGAAGACCCCGGTGGTGTACGGGCCCGACGAGGAGTTCCCGATCGGCGGCAGCAAGGTACTGCGCTCCTCCGGCACGGACCGGCTCACGCTCGTCGCCGCCGGGATCACCGTGCCCGAGGCGCTGGCGGCCGCCGACGCGCTGCAGGACGAGGACATCGCGGTCCGGGTGATCGACCTGTACTCGGTCAAGCCCGCCGACGTATGCACCCTGCGGCAGGCCGCCGAGGACACCGGATGCCTGCTCAGCGTGGAGGACCACCACCCCGAGGGCGGCCTAGGCGACGCGGTCGCGGAGGCGTTCTCGGACGGGCGGCCCGCCCCGCGCCTGGCCCGGCTCGCGGTCCGTTCGATGCCCGGTTCGGCGAGCCCGGCCGAGCAGTTGCACGCCGCGGGCATCGACGCCGAGTCGATCGCGGCGGCCGGGCGGCTGCTGGTCGGGGAGGCGGTCGTGCCGTGAGCGGCGACGCCGGGCGCACGATCCGTGCGGGGCACCGCACGGTGCGGGTGCACCGGCCCCACAAGGTGCTCTTCCCCGGCCGCGGGGACACCGCGGAGTACGAGGGACTGCTGCCGCGGCGGGGGCATGCGCCGGGGCCCGCGTGGCGGCGGCTGCGGCGCCTCGGCGGCTGATCCGCCACCGGCAGGGGTGGCCTGGGACTCCCACCGACAGGGGTGGCCCGGGCCCTCACCGGCACGGGCGGACGGGGAGCCGTCCCACGGCCACCCGATGCCCCCGCGGAGGACCCGGGACGGCGCCGATCGGGCGCAGCCGCGCCCGTCCGGCAGGCGCGGCCGTCACCGGTGCCGCGCGGCCCGGTGCGAGAAAGGCGGTGAGGAACGCCATGACCGGAGCCCGGTACGTGTACGCCGTGTGCCGTCCCTTCGACACGCCGCTGCAGTCGCAACTGACCGGGGTGGCCGGTGCGCCGCCCCGCCGGCTCGCGCACCGCGGGCTGGTCGCCGTCCACAGCGAGGTTCCGGAGCGGGACTTCGCCGAGGAGGCGCTGCGGGCACGCCTCGCGGACCCCGACCGGCTCGACGCCACCGTGCGGGCCCACCGCAACGTCGTCGACGCGCTCACCGTCGTCACCACGCCGCTGCCGCTGCGTCCGGGCACCGTCTTCCGGGACGACAGCGGGCTGCGTTCCATGGTGGAGGAGCGGGAGGCGCCCTTCCGGCGCGAGCTGGCCCGGCTGGACGGCCGCGTCGAGTGGGCGGTCCGGGTGCGGATCGAGCAGCCGGCGCCACCCGGAACGCGCGGTCGGCGGGATTCCCCGGCCGTGCCGCATTCCCGACCCGGCGGGGACGGGCCGCCACCGGGGCGTACGCCCGCGGCGGTGCGCGAGAACCCGCGGAGAAACGCCGAGGAATTCGCGGGACGGCTGCACGGAATGCTCACCGCATTCTCGGAGGATTTCCGGGGCCGCTTCCAGGAGCGCGCGGGACCTCCCGGTGCGGCCGGGTGGAACGTGCTCGACGCGGCCTATCTGGTGCCGCGCACCCGGTGCGGCGCATTCGTGGCGGAAGTGGAGCGTGCTCGGGCCGAAGCCCCCGGCCTGCGGGTGGAACTGGACGGTCCGCGGGCGGCCTACTCCTTCGTTGCGGCGGACGCCGCGGGTTGAGCCCCGGCCGGCCGGAGGGCGGGTGAGCAGGGCGCCGTGCCCGCGCTCAGGGTGTCCGCGAGCACCCGCGGGCGTCGCGGTGCCGCGGTGGGGTGCGTCCGGTACGGGCGGCGGCCCGGGGCCGGTGTCCGGCGCCCGGGCCGCTCGCGACCTCCGCTGCCCCGGTTCTCACGTCCCGGAGCATTTCACCATCTGTACCAGTGCCGCCGGCCACCGCTTCCGCTCGCCCCGTTGAGGAGAAAGCCGAGCAGCCACACCACCAGGACGGCCACCGCGATCCACCAGAGGACCTTCACCGCGAATCCCAGACCGAACAGGAGCAATGCCAGCAGCAGTACCAGCAGGACAGGAACCATTGTGTGAACCTCCTGCCATTCTTGTGTCCCGTAAAACGGGATTCAGGCTTCCTTGCGGCAGAGAATTTCCCCGTGCAGGACGGCGAACCATCCGTCCTCCCGCTCGCCCCATTCCCGCCAGGCCCGCGCCACGGCGCCGAGCTGCTCCCCAGTCGCGTGGCCGCCCCGCACGGCCAGCCCGGCGTAGGAGGACGCCACGGTGCGCTCCGCCCAGAGCTCGCTCCACCAGGCCCGCTCCTCGGCGGTGGCGTAGGTCCAGGTGCTGGAGGTGGCGGTGATGTCGGTGAAGCCCGCACGCAGTGCCCAGGCCTTGAGCCGGCGTCCGGCGTCGGGCTCGCCGCCGCCGGCCCGGGCCACCCGGTGGTACAGGTCCAGCCAGTCGTCCATACCGGGCAGTTGCGGATACCAGGTCATCGCGGCGTAGTCGGCGTCGCGCACGGCGACGAACCCGCCGGGCCGGGTGACGCGCCGCATCTCACGCAGGGCCCGCACCGGGTCGCCGACGTGCTGGAGCACCTGGTGGGCGTGGACGACGTCGAAGCTGTCGTCCGGGTGGTCCAGGGCGTGCACGTCGGCGACCGCGAAGTCGGTGTTCGCCAGGCCCCGCTCGGCCGCGGTGGCGCGGGCCCGGTCGAGGATGCCCGGCGCGTGGTCGACACCGGTGACGTGCCCGTCGGGCACCAGCTCCGCCAGATCGGCCGTGATGGTGCCCGGCCCGCAGCCGATGTCCAGGATCCTCATGTCCCGCTCCACCGCGCCGAGCAGGTATGCCGCCGAGTTGGCGGCGGTGCGCCAGGTGTGGGAACGCAGCACCGACTCGTGGTGCCCGTGCGTGTAGACGGCCGTCTCCCGCGCTTCCGGCATGGCTGTGCCCTCCTCCTCGTCCCTTCCCCGCCTGGAGTGGGCCCGGCGGGGCGACCGGCTTCACGGTACGCGCTTTGGCCGTATAGTGAGATAGGCGTCTCGTGATGTGGTCATGGAGGGGGTGTGCCGGCCGGTCGGCGGTGTGCCCGGGTGCCCCTCGGCCGGTCCCCCCGTCGCCCCTCCCCAGCGGTCCGGCGCCGGGCCGCGGCCGCTCGGGGCGGCTCGGCGCCGGACCGCGGCCGGACCGGGACGGGCCCGAGCCCGACCGGGGCCGATAGGAGCCCGGTCGGGGCCGCCCGGGGTCCCTCGGGGCCGGTCCGCCATCGGTCCGCTCGGTCCGCCATCGGGCCGGCGCCGGTCCGCCGGGGCTCCGGGGCCCGGTCCGCCGTCAGTCCCCGCGCGCCGGGCGGTAGACGGTGAGCGCCTGCGGCAGCTTGTCCACCGTCACCTCGGGCCCGACCTCGACGACCTCGCCGTCGAAGGCGAGCGGGGTGCCCGGAGCGAGGCCGTCCAGCCGGAGCCGCGGCACCTGCACCGCCGCGTGCACGGGACTGCGGGTCAGCGGGCCCGCGACCGCGGCGGCAAGCAGCCGGAGCGCCGGAGCGCGACCGCCGTGCACGACCCGCACGTCCAGCACCCCGTCCGCGAGGTCCAGCCGGCGGCCGGGCGCGAGCCCCAGCCGGTGGTAGGTGCCGTTCCCCGCGAACAGCAACCACAGCGGACGCGCCCTGCCGCCGAACCCGGCCCGCACCGGATGCCGGTCGGCCCGCAGGACGCGCAGCGCCGCCAGCATCCCCGCCGGCCAGCCGCCGATCCTGGGCGACCACTCCTCCCGCACCCGCACCATCTCCGGGTAGACCCCCAGACTCAGCGTGTTGAGGAAGACGCCCCGCCGCTCCCCGGAGGTGAACCGGCCGACGTCCACCCGGACCGCCTCGCCCCTGGTGAGCGCGGCGGCCAGGTCGCGGGTGCCCTCCACCCCCAGGTCGTGGGCGAAGTGGTTGAGGGTGCCCCCGGGCAGCACCGCGAGCGGCAGCCCGTGCCGCAGGGCGACCTCGGCGGCCGCGTTCACCGTGCCGTCACCGCCGCACACCCCCAGCACCCGGGCGTACGTCGCCGCCTCCTCCAGCTCGGCCCCGACGTCCTCGGGCGCGCACTCCACCGTCCGCGCGCCCGGCAGCACGTCGCGCAGCGCCCGCATCCGCTCCGCCGAGCCCGCCTCCGTGTTCGTCACCAGCACCAGGCCCTCCCCGCCGGGCAGCGCCGGGGCCTGGGCACGCGGCCGGGCCGGCGGCGCCAGGCCGGCCCGCGTCGGCACCAGCCGCCGCACCGCGAACGCGGCTCCCGCGCCCAGCGCGGCCCCCGCCAGCACATCGCTCGGGAAGTGCACGCCCGTGTACACCCGGGACGCCCCGACCGACAGGGCCACCGGCGCCACCACCGCGCCCCAGCCGGGCGACTCCAGCGCCACCCCGGCGGCGAACGCGGCCGCCGAAGCGGCATGCCCGGACGGGAACGACGTGGTGATCGGCTGACGCTTCAGCCGCCGCATCAGCGGCACCGGATCCAGCCCGGGCCGCTCCCGGCGCACCGACCGCTTCCCGATCGTGTTGACGGCCAGCGAGGCCGCACCCAGCGAGGCCAGCCCGCGCACCGCGGCCCGCCGGGCACGCGGGCTGCGGCTCGCCGCTATCCCGGCCGCCGCGGCGAACCACAGCACCCCGTGGTTCGCGCTCCGGCTCAGCCGCGGCAGCACCAGGCCGCCACCCGGCCAGTGCCGCTCGGCGGCGAACGCGAACAGCCGGTGGTCCAGAGCACGCAGACGGTCGCGCAGAGCACGCCCGCCCGCCAGGGGCACGGTCAGGTCGGAATGGGGAATCATGCGATGCGGATACCCTGAAGTGGCTGTTTCCCGACCTGCGGATCGGCCGCCCGGAGGAAGCCCACCCATGCGCCTGCTCCTCGTCCGCCACGCGGAGACCCGCTCCAACGTGGACCTCCTGCTGGACACGGCCGTCCCCGGGCCGGGACTGACCGCCCTCGGCGAGCAGCAGGCCGCCGCCCTGCCCGCCGCGCTCGCCGACGAGGACATCGGCGCGGTCTACGCCTCCACCCTGGTGCGCACCCAGCTCACCGCCGCCCCGCTCGCCGCCGCCCGCGGACTGGCGGTACGCGTCCGCGACGGCCTGCGGGAGATCACCGCGGGCGACCTGGAGGCGCAGCCCGGCGACTCCGAGGCCGGCAGGCGGTACATGCGCACCGTGTTCGGCTGGGCCGCCGGCGACACCGCCCCGCGCATCCCCGGCGGCGAGAGCGGCACCGAGGTCCTGCGCCGCTACGACGCCGTCGTCGCCGAGGCCGCCGCCGGCGGCCCCACCACGGCGGCACTGGTCAGCCACGGGGCCGTCATCCGACTGTGGAGCGCGGCCCGCGCCGACAACGTCGACGTGCCGTTCGCCGCCGCGCACCGGCTGCGCAACACCGGCGTGGTGGTCCTGGAGGGCACCCCGTCCGACGGCTGGAAGGCGCTGACCTGGGCCGGTGAGACGGTGGTCCCGTCCGGGGAGCCGGGTCCGGCCGGGTGGCCCTGGGACCGGGGCACCTGACGCGGCAGCGGGGCGGGCCCCGGCGGCAACGGTGGCGACAAGGGCGGCGATAACGGTTTGCCGTGCCCCCGCGGCGGCTCGCAGAATGCAGCCCCATGGGACATCTGGAAGCCGCGCACCTCGAGTACCACCTCCCCGACGGCAGGACGCTGCTGGGCGACGTGTCCTTCCGGGTGGCCGAAGGGACCGCGGTCGCCCTCGTCGGCCCCAACGGCGCAGGCAAGACCACCCTGCTGCGGCTGCTCTCCGGCGAGCTGAAGCCGCACGGCGGCACCGTCACCGTCAGCGGCGGGCTCGGCGTGATGCGCCAGTTCGTGGGGTCCGTACGGGACGACACGACCGTCCGCGACCTGCTCGTCTCCGTCGCCCCGCCCCGCATCCGGCAGGCCGCCCGGGCCGTCGACAGGGCCGAGCACGACCTCCTCACCGTCGACGACGAGGCCGCCCAGCTGCGCTACGCGCAGGCGCTCGCCGACTGGGCCGAGGCCCGCGGGTACGAGGCGGAGACGCTGTGGGACATGTGCACCACGGCCGCTCTCGGCGTGCCCTACGAGAAGGCGCAGTGGCGGCAGGTGAGCACCCTGTCCGGGGGAGAGCAGAAGCGGCTCGTCCTGGAGGCGCTGCTGCGCGGCACCGACGAGGTGCTGCTCCTGGACGAGCCCGACAACTACCTCGACGTCCCCGGCAAGCGCTGGCTCGAGGAGCGGCTCAAGGAGACCCGCAAGACCGTCCTCTTCGTCTCCCACGACCGGGAACTCCTCGCCCGCGCCGCCGACCGGATCGTCTCCGTGGAACCGGGACCGGCCGGCGCCGACGCCTGGGTGCACGGCGCCGGCTTCGCCACCTACCACGAGGCCCGCCGGGAGCGCTTCGCCCGGTTCGAGGAACTGCGCAGACGCTGGGACGAGAAGCACGCCCAGCTCAAGAAGCTGGTGCTCACCCTCCGGCAGGCCGCCGAGAACAGCGCCGACCTGGCCTCCCGCTACCGGGCCGCCCAGACCCGGCTGCGCAAGTTCGAGGAGGCCGGGCCCCCGCCCGAACCGCCGCGCGAGCAGGACATCAGGATGCGGCTGAAGGGCGGCCGCACCGGCGTCCGCGCCGTCACCTGCACCGGACTCGAACTGACCGGGCTGATGCAACCGTTCGACCTGGAGGTCTTCTACGGCGAACGGGTCGCCGTCCTCGGCTCCAACGGCTCCGGCAAGTCCCACTTCCTGCGGCTGCTGGCCGGCGGCGACGTCGCGCACACGGGGCAGTGGCGGCTCGGCGCACGCGTGGTGCCCGGGCACTTCGCGCAGACCCACGCGCACCCGGAGCTGATCGGCCGCTCCCTCCTGGACATCCTGTGGAAGGAGCACGCCCAGGACCGCGGCGCGGCCATGTCGAGGCTGCGCCGCTACGAGCTGACCGGACAGGCCGAGCAGGCCTTCGACCGCCTCTCCGGCGGACAGCAGGCCCGCTTCCAGATCCTGCTGCTGGAACTCCAGGGGGCCACCGCCCTGCTGCTGGACGAGCCCACCGACAACCTCGACCTGGAGTCCGCCGAGGCTCTCCAGGAGGGCCTCGAAGGCTTCTCGGGCACCGTCCTCGCGGTCACCCACGACCGCTGGTTCGCCCGCTCCTTCGACCGCTACCTCGTCTTCGGCAGCGACGGCCGGCTCCGCGAGACCCCGGAACCGGTCTGGGACGAGCGCCGCGTGCAACGGGCCCGGTAACGCCGCACCAGGCAACGACCCCACCGGGCTTCAACCGCGCGCTCGCCGGCTCCGGCACATCCGGCACCAGGCCCGAAGAGGTCGACACCGCGCGGGAGCCGCGCTGGTACGCCGCGACGCTCGCACCTGACTACGCCCGAGACGGTGCAGGAGGCCGGTCAGGTCGTCCGGACGGACGCGGACGAACGGCCTGTCGCCCACGCGGTTGGGCCGCAGCCGCCGGGTCGTGCCCACCGGGCTGCCCCGGCGGGGGAGGTTCGCACGGAGGCCGGTGGGCCGGAATGTTCGTACAGTGGACGGAGAAGGGCGAGATCCACGGCTCCTCCCGGATGCCGCTCGGAGGACGTCGTGCTCCCCGGGCGGGCACCCGGACCGGAGGGACGACACGACGAGCGGGGTGCCACCATGAGCGGAGTCGACCCGACGCGACTGGACGACCAGCAGCTGATGAGAGAGCTGGAGACGATCCACCGCACACGCCACGACACCCTGCTGTACGGCTCGAACGACGCCCTGCGCGCGCACAACGAGCGCATGGCGCAACTCGAGGGCGAGTACCTGCGCCGCAATCCGCGGCGCCCCGTCGCCGCCGGCCGCACCCGCGAGGGCGCCCGGGGACGCGGGAGCGGGGAGCCGGAGGCTCCCCGCCCGTAGCGTCCCCCTCCGCGGTCCCCGCGGCGGCCGAAGGGCGGGGGTGCCTGAGGTCAGCGGGACTCCTGCTCCTTCGCGAACACGTCCAGGAAGGCGTCGCAGAAGGCCTTGAGGTCGGCCGGCCTGCGGCTGCTGACCAGCTTGTTGGGGCCGTTGCCGCAGATCTCCACCTGCTCGTCGACCCAGGTGCCGCCGGCGTTGCGGATGTCGGTGCGCAGGCTGGGCCAGCTCGTCAGCCGCCGCCCCCGTACGGCGTCCGCCTCGATCAGGGTCCAGGCGCCGTGGCAGATCACCGCGACGGGCAGTCCCTGCTCGAAGAACGACCCCGCGAACCCCACGGCCCTGCCGTGGGTCCGCAGGTAGTCGGGATTGGCGACGCCGCCGGGGAGCACCAGCCCGCCGAACGACTCCGCGGAGGTCTCGCCGACCACCTCGTCCACGGCGAAGGTGTCCGCCCTGTCCAGGTGGTCGAACGCCTGGATGCGGCCGTGCCTCGTCGACACCAGCACCGGTTCGTGGCCCGCGTCCGCCGCGGCCTGCCACGGCTCGGTCAGTTCGATCTGCTCGACGCCCTCGGGAGCGGTCAGGAAAGCGATACGCATGGTCGTTCCTCCGCACTCTGCCTGCACGTGCCGTGCTCGCGGCCCCTCACCGGGGCCCCTGCCGGATCCTGCCGGTACCGGTCACGGCCTCCGCCAGCTCCTGGACGTTGCCGAAGCGCTCCCCGCGCGGCAGGCCCAGGAGCGCGTCGACGAGCGCGTCCGGCGCATGCCCGCGGCGCAGCTCGCCGGCCAGCTCGCCCGCGGCCGCCGGGAAGGCCGTACGGCCCAGCACCCGGGCCAGCTCCAGCCGCACCGACTCGACGGTCGCGCCCCGGCGGCCGGGCGCCACCGGGCCGCCCCAGATCTGCGGATCGTCCTCGGCCGCCGGCTCGGGATCGTGCCACTCCTCGGTGCGGGTGGGGTGGCCGGAACGCAGCAGCCCCTGCAGTTCGTGCTTCCTCTCGTCGTCCCGGTGGACGCTCATCCGGTCGCTGCCTCGCTGCATGTGTCCCTCCAGGTCCTGTGGGGTGGGCTGCCCGCGTACCCGGGAGGCGCACACCGACACGGGACACGCGGATCGGATCGCTCCCGGATCCGCGCCGTCCGCCGCCGAACAGCCGATGCGCGGGCATCCGCCCCCGCCGCCTCACCGCGGGGCGCGTCGGGCGACGCGGGCGACGGGGGGCGACGCGGGGCGCGGCGGGGCCACCGCCTCCGTGCCGGTGACCTCCCGGCCCGCAGCCCGGCTAACGGGAGCCCTGTGCTGCCCGGATCCGGGCACGCACCGCCGCACCGTCCCCGGTGATCCGGGCAGACCCCTGACCCGGTGTTTGCCGCTGTACGCCGGGGGCAGGTGCTCTACCAGTGCTTCGGACAGGAGGCACGTCCGTGGGAGGGATCACCGTCCCGGGACGGACGGATCCCTGTCCGCCCCTGGCCGCGCCTCCCGATGACCGCCCGACCGGAGCACACCCGCCAGGGAGTTGCGAGGCACCATGCGTACCCGAACCGGCGCGAAGCGCCACCCCCACGACGACGCCCCCGACACGTCGGAGTCGTTCCGCACGCTGGCCGCCCTTCCGCCCGGCCCGGAGCGCGAGGCCCTGCGTGACGAGATCGTGCGGGCCTGGCTGCCCATGGCCGAACGCCTCGCCGCCCGCTTCCGCAGCCGCGGTGAGAACCACGAGGACCTGCGCCAGGTCGCCGCCCTCGGCCTCGTCAAGGCCGTCGACCGCTACGACCCGGACCGCGGCAAGGCGTTCGAGAGCTACGCCGTTCCCACCGTCACCGGCGAGATCAAGCGGCACTTCCGCGACCACACGTGGACCGTGCACGTGCCGCGCCGGGTGCAGGACCTGCGCAACCGGGTCCGCCTCGCGCGCCAGGAACTCGCCCAGACGTCCGGCGGCAGCCGGCCGACCGTCGCCGAGATCGCAGCGCACGCGCGGATCAGCGAGGAGGACGTCCGGGTGGGGCTGGAGGCGCTGGAGAGCTTCACCGCCCTCTCCCTGGACGCGGAGCTGCCCGGCGGCGAGGACGGGTATGCGCTGGGCGACCTCCTGGGCTCGCCCGACCCGGCCCTGGACACCGTCGTCGACCGGGAGGCGGTGCGGCCGCGGCTCGCCGCACTGCCGGAGCGGGAGCGGGCCATCCTCTACATGCGGTTCTTCGGGGACATGACGCAGAGCCGGATAGCCGAGGAACTGGGGCTGTCGCAGATGCACGTGTCCCGGCTGATCAACCGCTCCTGCAGCCGGCTGCGGGAGCAGGTGCTCCGGGAACCCGACCAGGCACCGCCGGCCGGGCCTGCCAGGACCGACTCGGCCTCGACTCGGCCCTGATCCGGCCCCGGACCTGCCGGACCTGCCGTCTGACCGGCCCCGGACCCGCAACCAAACCGACCCCGGACCGGCCCCGGTCCGGCCCTTCCGGTGGCCGGGCGGGTGTCCCGCGGGCGGTGGTCACCCGGTCGGCTGCGTTCCTTGCGCCGATCGGGGCCGGCCGCGCGCGTCGTGGCGCCGTGCGGGCTGTGATGGGCCGTATGGGCCCGCACCGGACGCGTGCCCGGTAAGGAGCCCGCCCCATGCGCCGCACCGTCCGACCTCCGCGCCGCACCCTCCGTGCCCTGACCGTCGCCACCCTGACCGTCGCCGCGCTGACCGGTGCCGCCCTCGCGGCCGCCGCGCCCGCCGGGGTGGCGGCGCCCGCGGCCGAGGTGAGCCCCGGCACGGTGCAGCCGGGCGGCACGGTCACCGTGACGGTCTCCTGCGGCCCGACGGACGGACCCGCGCCGGAGACGGTCGAGGCGACCTCGGCCGCCTTCGACGATGTCACCGTCGAGCTCCGCAGGACGCCGGGCGGGGACGGCGAGGGCGCCGGACCGGCCGGTCCGGCCGGTCCGGTCTACCGCGGGAGCGCGCGCATCGCCCCGGAGTCCGACCTCCGGGACGTGCACGGCGCCGGCTCTGACACCGCGTGGTCGGCGGGCCCGGACACCGCGTGGCCGGTCAGCCCTGACACCGCGTGGTCGGCGGGCCCTGACACCGCGTGGCCGGTCAGCCCTGACACCGCGTGGTCGCCGGGCCCCGACACCGCGTGGTCGGCCAGCCCTGACACCGCGTGGTCGGCCGGCCCGGACACCGCGTGGCCGGCGGACCGCGGTGCCGCTGGGCCGGCGGACGGCGGTGCCGGCCGCGGCGCGGCCTGGACGGTGGACGGCACCTGCCCGGCGCCGCCGGGTGGGCGGGGCGAGCCGTGGAGCGCCACCTTCGACGTGCGGCGCGACGGCGCCGGGAGCCGGACGCCGTGTCCCGAACCGCACGGATCCTCCTGCGGCGCCGCGGTGCTCGAACACGGAGCGCGTGCCGGGGTCGGAGGAGCCTTCGCCGGTTCGGTGCCCGCGCTGGTCGCCGGTGGTCTGCTCGTCGCCGCCGCGGCCGGCGCCGCCGCACACCGGTTGCGGCACCGCGGCCACTACGCCGGACGCTGAGCCGTACGGCCGGCGGGGACGCGCGATCCGCCCGACCGGGGGCGGCGGCCTTGGCGCACCGGCCGCGCGGGTACCCGGACGCCGTGGGCCGCGGTCGTCCTCCCGGATCCCGCCCCGGTCCGGGCCGGGGACCACCCCGCGCCGGCCGGGTGCGGCGGAGGTCGCGTACGCGGGGACCGAGTGGCAGGCGACCGCGACCGCGGGCACGGCACGCGGGCACGGACACGCGGGCACGGCACGACAACGGCACGGAGGTACGGATGCTGCGGACGGTTCCCGAAGGCCACGGCCCCGTCCGCTACGGGCCGCCCTTCCCCGGCGACGGACTTCCGGTGCTGCCCGAGCTGGCCGCCGTCCTCGCCGCGGCCGCCGGCCGCGGCCGCGGCGAGCAGGTCGGCGGCGGGCCCGCCCTCCTGGAGGCCGCGCTCGGCTGGTTCGAACGGCGCGGCCTGCCCGCCGCACCCGACCGGGTGGCCGCCGCCCCCGGGGCGCCGGCGCTGCTGCTGGCGCTGACCGCCGCGCTCGGCGGCGACGTCCTCGTGCCCCGGCCGTGCGCGCCCTGGTGGGAGCCGTACGCGCGGCTGCTGGGCAGGCCCGTCTTCCACGTCGCCACGCCCGCCGAGTGCGGCGGCGTCCCCGACCCGTACGCCCTGCTGGAGACCGTGCGCCGGGTGCGTGCCGAGGGCGGCGACCCGCGGCTGCTGGTGCTGTCCGTCGCCGACGACCCCACCGGCACCGCAGCCCCGCCCGAGGTGCTGCACGAGGTCGCGGAGGCGGCCGCCGGGGCCGGACTGCACCTGGTCAGCGACGAGACCTGGCGCGACACCCTGCACGCCCCGCACGACACCGTCCCGGTCAGCCCCGCCGACCTGCTGCCCGACCGGGTCACCGTGGTCACCGACCTGGCCGGGGCGCTGCTGCCGCCCGGCTGGCCCGCCGCGGTCGCCCGGTTCCCCGCGAACGGCCACGGCAACGGTCTCCGCGCCCGCGTGCTGGACATCCTGACCGCGCTCGGCGCCCGGGTGGCCGCGCCCGTCGCCTCCGCGGCGGCGTACGCCCTCGGCGAGCCCGAGCCGGTCACCGCCCGGGTGGCCGCCACCGTGCGGCTGCACGCGCGGCTGGCCGCCGCCGCGCACGCCGCCGTCGTCGCCTCGGGCGCCCTGGCCCGGCCGCCGCAGGCCGGCCGCCACCTGTACGCCGACCTCGGACCGCTCAGACCGGGCCTGACCGGGCACGGCGTCTCGGACGCGCAGGAGCTGGAGGACTTCCTGGCCGCCCGGCTCGGTATGCCCGCGCCCGGCGGGCACCGCTTCGGCGACGATCTCGGCGCGCTGCGCGTCCGCCTCTCCACCGGACCCCTGCTCGGCGGCACCGACGCCGAGCGCACGGAGTCCCTCACGTCCCCCGCGCCGCTGGAACTGCCCGCGGTGCACCGTGCGTTGGTCACTCTGAGGTCGGTCTTCGCCGACCTCGGAGACGACGCCCAGCGATGGGAGCCTCCTCGATGACGCACCAGTCCGAGCCGACCACCCCGACGGCCGCCGGCGGCGCCACCGTGCGGGCCGCCGGCACCCCGGCGGCCCCGTCCCCCCTCGCACCCGCGTCACCGCCGCCGGCCGAACCGCGTCCGCTGGGGGAGCGGCGGGTGTGGCCGCGCGCCTTCCACGACCGGCTGACCGCGCCGCTCCCGGGCCTGAGGGCCTTCGCCAGGTTCGCCCGCGAGGGCGCCGTCCGCCCTGGCAAGGACGGACTCGCGGACGTCCCGCGGCTGCCGTTCGCCCCCGGCCCGCTGCCCCGCACCGACGCCCGGACCGTCGCCGCCACCTGGGCGGGACACGCGAGCTGGGTGCTGCGGATCGGCGGACTGACCGTGCTCACCGACCCGGTGTGGTCCCGCCGCATCCTCGGCACCCCGGCCCGCATCACCCCCGTCGGCGTCGCCTGGAGCGCCCTGCCGCACATCGACGCCGTGGTCATCAGCCACAACCACTACGACCACCTCGACGCGCCCACCCTGCGCCGACTGCCCCGCGACACCCCCGTGTTCGCGCCCGCCGGCCTCGGCCGCTGGTTCCACCGGCGCAGATTCACCCGTGTCACGGAACTCGACTGGTGGGAGGGCGCGGAACTGTCCGGCACCCGCTTCGACTTCGTTCCCGCCCACCACTGGTCCAAGCGCAGCCTCATCGACACGTGCCGCACGCTGTGGGGCGGCTGGGTGCTCACCGCGCCGGACGGGCAGCGCGTCTACTTCGCCGGCGACACCGGGTACGGCCACTGGTTCGACCGCATCGGGCGCCGTCACCCCGGCATCGACCTCGCCCTGCTGCCCATCGGCGCCTACGAACCGCGCTGGTGGCTCAGGGACGTCCACTGCGATCCGGAGGAGGCCGTCCGGGCCTTCCAGGACCTGGGGGCCCGCCGTATGGCCCCCATGCACTGGGGGACGTTCGTGCTGTCCGCCGAGCCCGTGCTGGAACCCCTCGACCGGGTCCGCGCCGCCTGGCGGCAGGCGGGCCTGGACCCCGAGCACCTGTGGGACCTGCCGGTGGGCGCCTCGCGGGTACTGGACTGACGGGCACCGCCGGACCGGCGGCCCGCCTCGCCCTCCCACCGGACCACCGCGCTAGGCCGGCTCCCCGCGCAGCCGGCGCCACACTCCCGGGGCCGCACCGATCAGCACGGTCAGCGCGACCGCGGCGACCACGCCCTGCCACGGCTCGGGGAACAGCGAGCCGCCGAGGATGCCGATCAGCTGGTAGCTGAGCGCCCAGGCCAGGCAGGCCGGCAGGTTCCCGCGCGCGAAGCGGCGCACCGGCCAGTCGGCCAGCAGGCACGCCAGCATCACCGGTATCCGGCCCGCCGGCACCAGCCGGGACAGCACCAGCACCGTCACCCCGTGATCGGCGAGCCCTTCCTGCGCCCGGTTCAACCGCTCCTCCGGCGCCCGCTCCCGGATGGTCTCCAGCCAGCGGGAGCCGCCCCGCGAGCGCATCCCGCGCCGGCCCAGCCAGTACAGGGCCACGTCCCCGCAGAACGCGGCCAGCGACGCGGTCACGAACACCAGCGCCAGCGCGAACGGCGCCGACTGCGCCGGCTGGTGGAAGGCCACCACCGCCGCCGAGCTCACCAGCGCTCCCGTCGGGACCACCGGCACCAGCGCCCCGAACAGCACCAGCAGGAACAGCGACGGGTACCCCAGGGCCTGCTGCGTGGCGGGGGAGGGGACCGTCGTGGGGGCCGCCGCCAGTGCACCGCCCAGCCACGACGTCACCGCCCGGCCTCCAGACGGATGCTCTCCCCGTGGCCCAGCCGGTGCACCGCGACCTGCGGGGCGTGCACGGCGGCCAGGCGCACCAGTTCGTCGCCCGGTGAGTGGAACTCGTGCGGGCGGACCGCGTCCATGCCGATCGGCCAGTACGTGCCGTAGTGCACCGGCACCGCGCTGCGCGGCGCCAGCCGGGCCAGAGCCTGCGCCGCGCGTTCGGCGTCGAGGTGCCCCTCGCCGAGGTGGGGCCCCCAGCCGCCGACCGGCAGCAGCGCCACGTCCACCGGCCCCACCTGCGCTGCCATCGACTCGAACAGGCCGGTGTCCCCGGCGAAGTAGGTGCGGGCCTCGCCCTGGATCACGTAGCCGAGCGCGGGGCAGCGGTGCGGTCCGACCGGCAGCCGCCGCCCGTCGTGCTCCGCCGGCACCGCACGCACGAGGAGCCCCCCGACCACCGTCTCGTCGCCCGGTGCCACCTCGTGCAGCCGCAGCCCGGTCAGGCGCCGCAGTCCCGGTACGGCGCGCAGCGCCCCCCGCGGCACCAGCAGGTGCGTCCCCGGCGCGAGCCGCGCCAGGGAGGGCAGGTGCAGATGGTCGGCGTGCAGGTGCGAGACCAGGACGACGTCGGCGCGGCGGGCCCACGGAGGGGGCAGCTCTCCGCGCCGCCGCCGGAGGTGGGCGAGGCGCCGGGCGAACAGCGGGTCGGTGAGCACCCGTACGTTCGAGTCCTCGACCGCGCAGGTGGCATGACCCCACCAGGTGATCTCCACCGGCACCCTCCGCCTCCTTCGCGCGACTCCCGGAAGCCTACGGGCAGGAGTAGGGTCTGCGACGAAACCCGGAGGTGAGGGGAACGCCATGAGACCGGTTCGCGTCACGGCGATCGCGAGTCTGACGCCACTGGAGGAGCTGGAGGCCGATCCCTTCCTGGTGGACTCCCGCAGCCAGCACGCGATGTGCGCCCGCTGGGCCGCCGAACACGGCTACGTGGTCGCCCGCGAACTACTGGTCCGCGGACTGCGGCCCGACCACGGCGTCCTCTGGGACGGGGTCCGCTCCGGCGTCGACGTGTTCGTCGCGCCCAGCCGCCGGGTGCTGGAGAGCGCCCTGGCGTCGGTGGACGAGTTCACCGGCGAGTGCGCCCGGCGCGGGGTTCGGGTGGAGACCGTGGGGCGCGCGGAACCGGCGTACGACGCCCAGATGAAGGCGCGGGTGCACCGCCGGCTGTCCATGCCGACGGCCGGGTACGACGGCCGCTGAGCACCCTCCCCCGCCCGCGGCCGCCGGCGGCGGTGCGGAGCCCGCCAGGCCCGTGGTCCGCGGCACGGCCGCGGCCTCGCCCGGCCCCTGGTCCGCGGCACGGCCGCGATCTCGCCCCGCCTTCTCCCGGGGCCGCGGGCGCATCGGCGGACACCGCCGCGGTCGTCGGCTCGTGTGGCAGGGTGGAGCCAGGTCCGCGGTGGCTGCGGTCCGGGACGCGAGGTGTACGGGTCGTGCGAACGGGGTGGTGGCGGAGGGCCGTCAGCCAGGTGGGGCGGAGCGTGGCGGTGTGGGCCGTGTCCACAATCACCATGCTGGTCCTCGCCGGGATACTGCCCGACTTCCAGTTGCAGTCCGCCGACGGGGACAGCGCCACCCGTATCGCGGTCACCGCCGCGCTCGGCGCCGGAGCCTTCGGCCTGCTGTCGGCCCTCGTGTGGCCGGTGATGGTACGGCTGCTGCTGCTCGTGCCGGCGCTCGTCCTCGGCCTGCTGGTGTTCTTCCTCAACGGCTCCCTGCTGCTGCTCGCGCTGCGCCTCAACCCCTCCGGGGACAGCGCGGCGGCCCCCGAGACGGCCGTCATCGTCGCCGCGGTCATGTCCGCCGTCGCCTCCGCCACCGGAGGCGCCCTCGCGGTACGCGACGACGACGCCTACCGGCGCCGCCTGTACCGGCTGGCCGACCGGCGCCGCCGCGCCCGGCCGCCCTGCCCCGACGCCCCCGGAACCGTCGTCGTCCAGCTCGACGGAGTGGGCCACGACGTCCTCCTCGACGCCGTCGACAAGGGCCTGATGCCGACCGCCGCGCGGTGGCTGGGCGCGGGCGCCGACGTCCCCGAGCCGGCCGCGACGCACCGGCTCACGCCGTGGCGCACCGACTGGTCCAGCCAGACCGGCGCCAGCCAGCTCGGCATCCTGCACGGCAGCAACCGGGACGTCCCCGCCTTCCGCTGGTACGAGAAGGACCGCCGGGAGGTCATGGTGTGCAACCGGCCCAGCAGCGCCGCCGAACTGCAGCGCCGCGCGGTCGAACGCACCCGTGACGCCGGCCTGCTCGGCGTCGACGGCGCCAGTCGCGGCAACCTGTTCAGCGGCGGCGCCGACGAGCTCGCCCTGGTGCTGTCGGTCTCCGCCCGCCGGGGCCGGGACAACCGGTCGCGGGCCGGTTACTTCGCGTACTTCTCCGACCCCGCCAACGCCGTGCGCACCGCGCTCTCCTTCGCCGCCGAGGTGGGCCGGGAGATCCACCAGTCCCTCCGCGCCCGGCTGCGCAAGCAGCGCCCCCGGGTGTCGCGCGGCGGCCTCTACCCCCTGGTGCGCGCCTTCGCCACCGTCGTCGAACGGGACGTCGTGGTGGCCGCCGTCATGGGCGACCTGCTCGCCGGCCGCACCGCCGTCTACGCCGACCTGGTCGCCTACGACGAGGTGGCCCACCACTCGGGTCCCGGCAGCCGCGACGCGGAGAAGGTGCTGCAGCGCCTGGACCGCTCGCTGGCGCTGATCGAGAAGGCCGCCGAGCACGCCCCCCGCCGGTACCGGATCGTCGTCCTGTCCGACCACGGTCAGAGCCCCGGCGAGACCTTCCGCGCCCGCTACGGACTGACCCTCGCCGACCTGGTGCGGGCCGGCTGCGGGCTGCCGGTGCCGCGGCGGGCGCGGCACACCCGCAGCGGAGCCGAGGCCCGGGCCGCGGTACGGGCCGCGCTGCGCCGGCCGGTGGAGGAGGGGGCGGAGCAGTACCGGCCCTCCCCGCGCTCGGAGCCGATCGTGCTGGCCTCCGGCAACCTGGGCCTGATCTCCTTCCCGGACGTGCCGCACCGCATGACCGCGGAGGAGATCGACGCCCGGCACCCCGCGCTGCTGCCGACCCTGGCCAACCATCCCGGCGTCGGTTTCCTGCTGGTCCGCAGTGCCGAGCACGGCGGGCTGGTGCTCGGGGCGCGCGGCGCCCGGATACCGGTCGGGCTGCTGGGGCGGGAGCCGGGGCCGCTCGCCGGGTTCGGGCCGGGTGCCGCCGAGGCCGTCCGCCGCACGCACGGCTTCGGGAACGCCGCCGACATCATGGTCAACTCCTTCCACGATCCGGCCGACGGGGAGGTCCTCGCGTTCGAGGAGCAGATCGGCTCCCACGGCGGTCTCGGCGGTCCGCAGGGCCGGCCGTTCCTGCTGTCCCCGCTGGACCTGTCCGTTCCGGTCGCCGACGGGGAGCATCTCGTCGGCGCCGAGCAGGTGCACCGGGTGCTGCGCCGCTGGCTGGCCGAGGCCGACGGTCCGCAGGTGCCGGTGGGGGAGGCCCGCGGGGGAGCCGTCACCCGCGCCCGGTCGGAGCCCGACCACGCCGGGCAGAACCTGCCGGCGCCCGACCCCGCGGGGCACAGGAAGAGCGCCTGACGGGAAGCACCGCCCAGGCGTACCCCGGCGTCGCGGACCGGGTGGCCGGGTGGCCGGGTGGCCGGGTGGCCGGGTGGCCGGGTGGCCGGTCGGGCGGTCGGGCGGGCGCAAGGGCGTTGGCGCGGGCAGCCGTTCGCGGCGCGAGGGCTCGTCCTGCCCGTGCGCCGGGGCGGAGTGTGATCGGATGGGAGGCCCGAGGAATCCCGCAAGCGGGACCCGACGCGAAAGGATCAAACGTGGCCACCACGCGTTCCGCACACACCGTCTGGGAAGGCACCCTGCTCGAAGGCAGCGGGGTCGTCGCCTTCGACTCCTCCGGCGCGATCGACCGGCAGCCGGTGTCGTGGCCGTCGCGCGCCGAGCAGGCGAACGGCAAGACCAGCCCGGAGGAACTGATCGCCGCCGCCCACTCCAGCTGCTTCTCCATGGCCTTCTCCAACATCCTCACCAAGGCCGGCACCGCACCGACCAGGCTGGTCACCTCGGCCGACGTGACCTTCCAGCCCGGTGAGGGCATCACCGGCGTCCACCTGTCGGTGGAGGGCACCGTCCCGGGCATCGACAACGACGCGTTCGTCGCCGCCGCCGAGGACGCCAAGGTCAACTGCCCGGTCAGCCAGGCGCTCAAGGCCGTGCCGATCACCCTGTCGGCGAAGCTCGTCTGAGCGGCACCCGCGCCCCACCGGTCGCCCGGACCGGCTCCCGCCGCTCCGGGCGACCGCACAGGATCCGAACCGGCCCCGCCGCGGACCGGCATGCCGCCCGCGGCGGGGCCCCTGCGGCCCCCTGGAGCGGACCGAGGGTCCCATTGACAACGGACCGCTCGAGTTTTGAGCTGGAAGAGGGGAAAGGCCCGGGCGGAAGGGGACAGCGATGGGACGCGCGGTCGGGATCGATCTCGGGACCACGAACTCGGTGGTGGCCGTGCTGGAGGGCGGCGAACCCACGGTGATCGCCAACGCGGAGGGCGCCCGGACCACACCGTCGGTCGTGGCCTTCGCCAAGAACGGCGAGGTGCTGGTCGGCGAGGTGGCCAAGCGGCAGGCAGTGACCAACGTCGACCGCACGGCCCGCTCGGTCAAACGGCACATGGGCGACGCGGGCTGGCGCTTTCCCGAGCAGGGTTCGGTGGACGGCGCCCGCCTGCGCGCCCAGGAGCTGGCCGCCCGGGTGCTGCAGAAACTGAAGCGGGACGCGGAGGCCTACCTGGGCGACGACGTCACCGACGCCGTGATCACCGTGCCGGCCTACTTCGACGACGCCCAGCGGCAGGCCACCAAGGAGGCCGGCGAGATCGCCGGCCTGAAGGTGCTGCGGATCATCAACGAGCCGACCGCCGCCGCCCTCGCCTACGGACTCGACCGCGGCGAGGAGCAGACCGTGCTGGTCTTCGACCTCGGCGGCGGCACCTTCGACGTGTCCCTGCTGGACATCGGCGACGGCGTCATCGAGGTCAAGGCGACCAACGGCGACACCCACCTCGGCGGCGACGACTGGGACCAGCGGATCGTCGAACACCTGGTGAAGGAGTTCAAGGCCCGCAACGGCGTCGACCTCGGCCGCGACCGGATGGCCCTCCAGCGACTGCGCGAGGGCGCCGAGAAGGCGAAGATCGAACTCTCCAGCTCCACCGAGACGACGATCAGCCTGCCCTACATCACCGCCTCCTCCGAGGGCCCCCTCCACCTGGACGAGAAGCTCACCAGGGCCCGCTTCCAGGAGTTGACCGCCGACCTGCTGGACCGCTGCCGCGGCCCCTTCCACCAGGCGGTCGAGGACGCGGGGGTGAAGCTCGCCGCGGTCGACCACGTCATCCTCGTCGGCGGCTCGACCCGGATGCCCGCCGTCACCGAGCTGGTGAAGGAACTCACCGGCAAAGATCCGCACAAGGGCGTCAACCCGGACGAGGTGGTGGCCGTCGGCGCGGCCCTCCAGGCCGGGGTCATCCGCGGCGACGTCAAGGACGTGCTGCTGCTCGACGTCACCCCGCTGTCCCTGGGCATCGAGACCAAGGGCGGCATCATGACCAAACTCATCGAACGCAACACCACGATCCCGACCCGGCGTTCGGAGATCTTCACCACCGCCGCCGACAACCAGCCCTCCGTCGGCGTCCAGGTCTACCAGGGCGAACGCGAGATGGCCGCCTACAACAAGAAGCTGGGTGTCTTCGACCTCACCGGCCTGCCGCCCGCACCGCGCGGGGTGCCGCAGATCGAGGTCGCCTTCGACATCGACGCCAACGGCATCATGCACGTCTCCGCCAAGGACCTGGCGACCGGCCGGGAGCAGAAGATGACCGTCACCGGCGGCTCCGCCCTCCCGAAGGACGACATCGACCGCATGATGCGGGAGGCCGAGCAGTACGCCGAGGAGGACCGCAGGCGCCGCGAGACCGCCGAGACCCGCAACCAGGCCGAACAACTCGTCTACCAGACGGAGGGGTTCCTCCGCGAGAACGGCGACCGCGTCCCCGCGGACACCAGGACGGAGGTCGAGTCCGCCGTCACCGCCCTCAAGGACCTGCTGGAGCGGGGAGCCGACACCGCCGAACTGCGCGCCGCCACCGAGGCGCTCGCCTCCGCCGGCCAGCAGATGGGCCAGGCCATGTACGCCCGGGCGCAGCAGACGGACGGCGGCGGGCAGAGCACCGCACCGCCCGAGGAGGAGCCCGTCGTCGACGCGGAGATCGTCGACGAGGAGCACCAGCAGCACGGCGGAGCGGCCTGAGCCTCACCCGCCGCCGGCCCTGCGTCCGGCCGGCGGCAGCGTGGCGCACACGGCGGCCAGCACCGACGCGTACGGGGTACCGAAGGCGGTCAGCCGGGCCCGCAGACCCTCCAGTCCGTCCCGGTACTCGGTGAGCAGCTCGGTGCTGCCGGTCCGGGCGGTGAACTCCAGCACCGCCGGCAGGAAGTCCGGCACCTCCGCGCCGGTGAACTCCAGCCCGTGGACCCGGTACAGGTCCTTCAGCCGCTCCAGCGAGGCGGCCCGCCGTCCCGCGTCCCGCTCCTGCCACCGGCTCAGGTACAGGCTGTGCCGGTCGCCGGAGCCGAACACCAGCGCGTAGTGCGCGGTCAGTTCGTCCGCCGGCGTCAGCGCGGCGTGGTCGGTGAACTCGCGCAACTGCGGAGCCGCTTCCCGCAGCAGTGGCAGCCGGGCGCGGAAGTCCTCGTCCGGGCAGGTCAGGCAGAGCGCCGCCGCCTGGTAGAACACGGCGTCCGAGGGCATCGGGCCTCCTTCACGATCGTCCGGCGGCCGAGCGCCGTCCGCCCGCGCTTCCCCGCCGGCCCGTGGCACGGCTCCGGGATCCGTCGCGGTCTGTTGCGAAAGCGGCGCCGTCGTCCGCGGAGCGGCCGCGCGGTGTCCGGTGCGCACCAGAAATCCGAAAAGCA